>JBOFZC010000216.1:0-14386 GCA_051654985.1 Rhabdaerophilum sp. | reverse complement strand
AGATCGCACCAAGAACGGACATGATCAGCAAAGTGAGCGGGAAGAAGCTTGAGGCAAGAGCCACAAACACCACTCGCCCAAGCATGAGCAGCATGGCAAGACCCGCCACACCACCCGCGATCAGCAGGTTCACGACGATCGGCGACACCTCATAATCGATGAGGCGCACACGAATTCCGGGTGGTGTGAAGTAAGTGCGGAACATGTTCAGCACCCATTCCGACCCAAGCACCAGGGCATAAACTGCCGGCACAGCCAGAATTGCAATACCGATATAGCCAAGCACAAACATCTTGTCTTTGGCCCAGTCGATGCCCAGCGCGACGCGTTCCTCGGGTGGCAATTTGGGTGCTAAGGACGGCGTGATCATGCAGCGGATCACGACATAAACCATGTAGAGACCAGCCAGCATTAGCCCAGGAAACAAAGCGCCGGCATAGAGCTTTGGGACAGAAACACCGGCTGTCGCGCCATAGAGAATGAGCATAACCGACGGTGGAATGAGAATACCAAGGCAGCCGCCCGCGCAGACGACGCCCGCCGAGAGTTTGATGTCATAGCCGGCGCGCAACATAGCTGGGAAAGCCAAGAGACCCATCAGGGTAACCACAGCGCCGACGATGCCGGTTGCGGTTGCGAAGATGGCGCAGGTTGCGAGTGTGGCCACTGCGAGGGAGCCAGGCATCCAGCCAATCGCGAGCTGGATCGACTTGAACAGCCGGTCCAGGATATTCGCGCGCTCGATAATGTAACCCATGAAAACAAACAACGGGATGGAGACGAGAACGTCATTCGCCATCACCGAATAGGCGCGCTGTACAACAAGTTGCAGCACGGTATCGCCCATGGCGAGGTAGCCGAAAAAGAACCCTAGGGCCATCAAAGTGAAGGCAATGGGGAAGCCAAACATGATAAACACGATGAACAGGGCGAGCATCAAGACGCCGAGTTCAGGATTGGAAATGCCAAACATCAGACGGCTCCCTTTTGGGCGGCTTCCGCCTGATCAAGAATTAGTTTTTCGGTTTCCTCGACGTCATGCAGCCGTTGCGGCCACTCGCCGGATCGCAGCGCCCTCGCGCAACGGATAACTTCGGCGACGCCTTGCAGGAGCATCAACCCGCCGACAAGTGGAATGAGGGTTTTGAAATGATAGAGCGGCGGGCCGTTGGGTGAATTCGAGGAATGCTCACCAATCATCCAGGAGAAGGCCGCAAACCCGTAACCCGCATAGCAAAGCGCGAGAATACCCGGCAGGAAGAACACGAAATATAGCACGAGATCAAAAGCGGCCTGCCGCTTCACCGGCCACTGCCGATACAGGAAATCCCCGCGCACATGCCCGTTACGGGAAAGCGCGTAAGGCCCCGCAAGCATGAAGAGCGTGCCATAGAAGATATAGCTCGCGTCAAAGGCCCATTCTGTGGGGGCCTGAAGCAGGTAACGCGCGAACACCTCGTAGCACATCGCCAGAGTGAGGATCAGGATCGACCAGGCTCCGGTCTTGCCAACAGCAACAGAGACCTGGTCAACCGCATGCAGGAAGGTGTCGATCGAGAGGTTTTTACGTTCCCGATAAGCGACAAAAAGGATGTAGGCGAGCACCGCCAAGGCGGCAGAAATGAGCACCGCATTGAGGTGCGGCGAAGTTATTCTTGGCATGATGCCCCCCGGCATGTCGGAGAAAAGTCGCGCGGCTTAAGACCTGTTCAATTTGTTTAAGATGCGACGGCCGGGCGCGTAACGCGCCCGGCCGCAAGAGCGCCTCTTAGATATTGAGGAAGTGCTTCGAAGCCATCATGCGATCCGGCGTGTTGGCACGCTCATAGGTGATGGTGCGCTTGGCCCAGGCAAACTGGCTCTCGACCACCTTCTTGAAGAAGGGGTTCTCTGCACCAAGCTTGTCGATTACCCGGGTCCAGGCTTCGAGCTGGGCCTGAAGCACCGCAGGCGGGGTCGCGAGCACCTGAACGCCGCGCGATTTCACGACATCGAGATCCTTCGAGTAGCGATCCAAAGCTTTCCAGAGCATGTCAGAGGAAGCCGACTCAGCCGAGAACTTCACGATGGCCTTCAGTTCCGCCGGAAGCGCGTCGAACTTGCCCTTGTTGAAGATGATCTCGAAGCTTTCCGCGTCCTGATGGAAGGAGCGCATCATGTAGGACTTCGAGACATCCGGGAAGCCGAGGAGGTTATCTGAAGACGGATTGTTGAATTCTGCGCCATCGATCACGCCGCGCTCGAGAGCCGGAACGATTTCGCCACCGGCGAGAATGGTGACAGCCGCGCCCATTTCGCGCATCAGGTCAGCCGCGAGGCCGACCGTGCGGTATTTCAGTCCCTTAAAGTCATCGGCTGTGGTGATCGGCTTCTTGAACCAGCCAAGCGGCTGGCAGGGCATCGGGCCTGAGAGGAAGCCGACAAGGTTGAGCTTCATGACCGAGCCAACGAGTTCGTTGTAGAGATCGTAGCCGCCGCCATAATTCATCCAGGCGAGGAAGTTGTTGGCATCCCAGCCGAGAGCCGGCGGGGTGCCGAACAGGGAGAAGGCCTTGTTTTTGCCGTACCAGTAGGCGCAAACGCCGTGACCACCATCGAGAATGCCGGCATTCACGGCATCTTGCATCTGGAAGGCTGGAACAACGGCACCCGCAGCAAGAACATCGAGCTTCAGGCGGTTGCCGGCCATCGCGTTCACACGATTGGCGAAATCCGTCGCGAATTCATGGAAGATGTCTTTGGTTGGCCAGGTCGACTGGAATTTCCAGGTGATGGTCTGCGCGCGGCTGACATTCGGCATCGCCACGGTTGCAGCTGCAGCCACACCCAGTGTCTTGATCATCGAGCGGCGCGTGCCCGAAGGCCCGTTCTTGGTCGTCATAAGCGTTCTCCCTGGTATGGTTTTTCGCGCTCGCGATTTCAGGCCCGCGCCGCTTACGCCTAACATTAGGGCTATCTGAAATTTCGGCAAGAGCTTTTTACAACGGAAAAATAATTATACAATGGACAAAATTAAACTGCATCACCAGTAATATTCGGGCCTGAAAGCCAAACGTTTTAAGCTGTGGGTTTTGCTTCCCAGGCGAACGAACCGCCCCCCAACGCCCCTGAGCCCCGTGCATCGCGTTCAGAAAATTTCTCATGAGAATGCAGAAAGCGCGACGGCTGGAACCATTTGAAAAGAAATCTGGGGTAGAAAAATCAATGTAATTTGCAACGAGAACGATAAAATCACGTGATAAACGAGGTTTACACAGCGGATATCGAGGTCAAGCTTCGCTCCGGCGAGGCTATGTTCCTGCTGCGTATGTTTCGCAAAGAACGCGCAAGCGGTCGTCCTGCGACGATCGGAATGCTGAATTCTGACGTGATGAAAACCTACGGCGCGAACCTCGTCGTGCTTGAGCAGACGGGTGAAGGCGAGTTCAGCTTCCTCTATGCCGGCGCACGCGTTCCGGATGATCACGGCAAGCCGATTTCCGCCAAGAGCACCGGCGCGATCGATCCCGATACTGCCGGGCTTTACAGGCTGGGATGCGCAGAAGCGGCCGAACTCGGTGATGCCGTCTGTGTCAGTCACCTCTCTAGCCCAATCAATCTGGTGCATCGCTGGGAATGTCTGTTCCTGCCGATGGAGGATGGCGCGCATCGGCGCATGTTCGTGGCTTTGTGCATGCCGCGAGAATACAAGGACGATTTTCTCCGCAGCCTGATGGATGCTTCGCATGAGGCGATGGTCGCTGCCATTCCAGTCCGCGATTCCCACGGCGAAGTGGTCGAATCCACTGTGATCTATGCCAATCGGCAAGCAGCAGAACTCTCGGGGCATGAAAGTGTTGAGGCGATTATCGGCACCTCAATGATGCGGCTCTTTGGCGATGTGGCGACCGCCGGCGGCTGGGATCGCAACCTCACCGTCCTGCGCTCGGGCAAGGCAGCGAAATTCGAATTCCATCACCGCTCGCAAACAGATTCCCGCTGGTTGCGCGTCAGCTCCGTTCCAATCAAAGATGGTGTGCTCGCCTCCTTTTCCGACATCACCGAGCAAAAACGCGCCCATCTCGAACTCGAACATCAGAAAAAAATGCTGATGGACGAGATGGAGCAGCGCCGTGGCCTCGAGCAGGAACTCTGGGCCCTCGCCCATCTCGACCCGCTGACAGCACTTCCGAACCGCCGCGCTTTCCGCGACGCAGCGATGGTGAAGCTGGCCGAGAGCCAGACCGCGCATCGTCCGATGGCGTTGATCTCACTCGATATCGACCATTTCAAACATGTGAACGATGCCTATGGCCACGGCGCTGGCGATACGGTTTTGCGTCGCGTCGCGGATGTCCTCAAGGCGCCGTTGCGCCCCAACACCGATATGGCAGCGCGCACGGGCGGCGAGGAATTCGCCGTCATCCTGCCCGATACCGACATCGATGCCGCAATGGCTTTTGCCGAAAAGCTGCGCCGACGCATCGAGCAAACCGTCGTGGTGGTCGGCGAACATGAGATCCGGCCTACGATCAGCCTTGGCGTCGCGATGAACCGGAAGAGCGCCAATCTCGACGACCTCATGGATCGTTCGGATCGCGCGCTTTACACCGCCAAGCGCACGGGCCGGAACAAGGTCTGCACCGAAGTCGAGGTGCAACAGAAGCCCGGCGAAAACCCCAATCAGGCCGCGTAATCCTCGATCTTTTCGAGCCAGCGCCAGTTCTCACCTGACAGATATCGCCGTGCGAATATCACCTGCCGACGCGCATAGGCGCGGGTGTCCTGCTGTCCCAGCATGATCGCCTCGTCGAGCGCCATCTCACCACGCAGATGGGCAGCAAGATGCGGCATGCCGTGCGCTTTCATAATCCCGAGATTGGGTTTGAGCGGCGGCTCAGTCGCCAAGAGATATCGGACTTCATCAAGCGCTCCCTGTTCCAACATCGTGAGGAAACGGGCATCGATGCGCTTTGAAAGCCATTCGCGATCGGGATCGAGAAAGACGCCTCGCCATTCGCCCGGATGCAGCAATGGCTTGCCGGGATTCTCCCGCAACCAATCGGAATAAGGCCGTCCGGTTGCTTCAAAAAGCTCAATGGCGCGCAGAATGCGCGGCGTATCGCGCGGCGCGAGTTGCGCAGCGCGTTCTGAGTCTCGCTGCGCCAATTCGGCATGCACATCTTCCCCTGCAGCAGCACGTGCGCGCCATACCGCACGGATCGCCTCGGGGATCGCAGGCGAAGGCATCAGCCCCTCGATCAGAGCCCGGAAATAGAGCCCGGTTCCGCCTACGATGATCAGCGGCGGGCCACCTTTGCGAGCAGCCTCGATCAACGGTGCAACATCGGTGACATAGCGCCCGACCGAGTATTCCTCCCCTGCCCTCACGAACCCGAACAGGAGATGCTCAACCTTCGCCTCTTCCGCCAGAGTCGGCCTCGCCGAAAGCAGGCGTAAATCGGCATAGACCTGCATGGAATCGGCGTTGACGATCACATCGCCGCTCTGTTCAGCGAGACGAAGTGCCAAAGCCGACTTGCCGCTGGCCGTCGGACCTGCAATCAGGGTGGCGAATGCCATACCGAAATCCTTTTCTCCCGGACGCATAGACCATGATCCCTGCCCCCGCCAATCCGCACCAGTCTCTCGTCGCGACCCTCGTCTCCGGCGCAGCCGATTTGCCGCTCGATCTCATGCTGATCGCCAAAATGCGTGCGGCCCTTGGTGGTGCAGAGGTGAGCGTGCTCTCGCCGAACCGGGCAATTGATCTCTATCCCTCGGGGCTCGCCACGCAATCCCTGAAGGCTGCGATCGCCGATACGCTCGACGGCGCGGCAATCGATATCATCGTCCAGCCCGCGAGCGCGCGGCGCAAAAAGCTATTTCTGGCCGATATGGACTCCACCATGATCGGGCAGGAATGCATCGACGAACTCGCCGATGCCGCCGGCCTTAAGGCGCATGTCTCTGCAATTACTGAGCGCGCGATGCGCGGTGAAATTGCTTTCGAGCCAGCGCTGCGTGAGCGCGTGGCTCTGCTCAAGGGCTTGCCCTCGGAAATCGTGGACACCATGATCGGCGAGCGGATCACACTTTCGCCGGGTGGGCGCGCATTGGTGCAGACCATGCGGAAACATGGGGCCTACACCGCCCTCGTTTCAGGTGGATTCACGGTCTTTACCGGCCCAATTGGCGCGATGATCGGGTTCGACATGCATCGTTCGAACACGCTGCTGATGGAGGGCGGGAAATTCTCCGGCCTTGTGGCTGAGCCCATTCTCGGGCGGGAGGCCAAGCGCGCAACCCTCATCGAATTGCGGGATGCACGCGGTCTCACGGTGGCCGACACCCTCGCCGTCGGCGATGGCGCGAATGATCTCGCGATGCTCGGCGAAGCCGGGCTCGGCGTGGCGTATCATGCCAAGCCAATTGTGGCCGAGGCTGCGCATGCCCGCATCGATCATACCGATCTGCGCACGCTGCTCTACGCGCAGGGCTATCGGGATGAAGACATCGTGGAGTAAGCTACGAAAAAGGGCGGCTTGCGCCGCCCTTGTCGAAGCCGGGTCTGCGGCAGGCTTTATTCGATCGGCAAAGTCACGTAGCGCAAAGTGCCTTCTGGTCCTGTGGCAACATAGAACAGGGCGCGCTTCTGTCCCGCTGCTTTCAACGCGTCGATGCGCCGGCGGATATCCGCGACGTTTTTCACGGCCTCGCGCTGCACTTCGACGATGACATCACCAACCGAAATGCGCCGCTCAGCCGCAATCGAATTGGCATCAACAGTGGTCACCAGCACGCCCTCGACACCGTCCTTCACATTGAAGCGACGGCGCGCTTCAGGCGTTACAGCTCCGAGATTGAGGCCCGGCACAATACCCGTGCCGCCCTGTGCCACAGGCGCCTGCTCGGGGCGCGTCGCCGAAGCCTGCTGTGGCGTTTCGTCGAGCCGCCCCAGTTTCACCTTGAGGGTGACTTCACGACCTTGCCGCACCACGATCACATCGACATCCTTGCCGATGGGCGTCAGCGCCACGATGCGCGGGAGATCACGCGAGTTGCGGATATCCTGACCATCAAATTTCACGATCACATCCTCACGCTCGATGCCCGCAGGTTTGGCTGGCCCCTTGTCATCGACGGAGAGGATCATCGCTCCACGCTTGGAACCGAGCTTCAGCGCATCGGCCATGTCGTCATCCACATCCTGGATGGCGACACCCAGCCAGCCGCGACGGGTCTCGCCGAACTCGCGCAATTGCTGGATGATCGGCGTTGCAAGGTTCGCCGGGATCGAGAAACCGATACCGATCGAGCCACCCGAGGGCGAGATAATCGCCGTGTTGATGCCGATCACGTCGCCGGCCATGTTGAACAGCGGGCCGCCCGAATTGCCGCGATTGATGGCGGCATCCGTCTGGATGAAGCTGTCATAGGGCCCAGAGCGAATATTGCGCTGCTTCGCCGAAACGATACCGGCCGAAACCGAGCCGCCGAAACCGAACGGATTGCCGATTGCAATCACCCAATCGCCAACGCGCGCCCTGTCGCTGTCACCAAATTTCACTGCCTTGAGTGGCTTGTCGGATTTCACGCGCAGAACGGCGATATCGGTCTTGGGATCCTTGCCGAGTACTTCGGCTTTGAGCTCCGAACCATCGTTGAAAACCACGAATACATCGGTCGCTTCCGCGATCACGTGGTTGTTGGTTACAACAATGCCCGAGGCATCAATCACGAAGCCCGAGCCGAGGGATTGCGAACGCTGGTTCGGCTGCCCTTGCGGCGGCTGACCAGGCTGACCCTGCTGCGGGCCGCGATTGGGATTGCCGCGGTTGAAGAAATCGTTGAACAAATCCTCGAACGGCGAGCCTGGCGGCAATTGCGGCAGAGGCACATTGCGCTGCGCGACGCGCTGCGAGGCCTTGATGTTCACAACCGCATCCATGACCCGTTCGGTGAGATCGGCGAACCCCTCCGGCGCGCGGGAATTCTGTGCGTAGCTCGGTGCGATCACCGCCAACGACAGAAACAAAACCGCGAAAAATCGCGCGAAAACGGACACATCGCCCTTTGCCCGCTGCTGAGACCTGATCTGCATGAGTTGGGACATCCTTGACCCTCTTGACCTTGAATAGAGTCGCCGCCCGCGACGCTTGTTTATGAAGGTATCAAATGCGGCGGAAACGCGACATGTTTTGCTCGATATCCGGACTTCACAACAGCTTGATCACCGGAAAACCTCGGATCGCCCAAACAAGCGCGATACCGAGCACGGCACAGACCAGACCAATCCACCGCAAAGCCTGTTCCGGCGTTTCCGCTGCATCACGCATCGCGCGCTTCATAGCATTCGGAAAAGCCGCGAATGCGAGACCCTCCAACGCAAACATCAAGGCGAGTGCAAGCAAAAGATCGGTCATCGCGCGGAAACCCGCCCGTCATGCCCATCAGCGATGAACACTGCCCTCATTCGCTCCCCTGCCGAACGCAGATGAAAAACCCGGACCTTCCGGCCCGGGCTTCGCGCATCCGTTATTTCTGTCCTGCCGGTTTGCCCGACGGGTTGTTGAGATACCGGAAAAACTCACTGTCCGGTGTAATCACGAGGCGTGTATCACCCGATTTCAAGCCCGTTTCATAGGCCTGGAGTGAACGATAGAACGCGAAGAACTCGGTGTTGCGGCTATGCGCATCAGCGAGCAGCCTGGTGCGCTCTGCTTCCCCGCGACCGAGCGCTTCACGGGCAAGCCTGTCCGCATCGGCGCGCGTCACCGTGACTGTACGATCCGCCGTTGCCTTGATGCGGTCCGAAATCTCGACACCCTGCGCGCGCAATTCCGCTGCTTCGCGCTGGCGTTCAGTCTGCATGCGCCGGAATACGGCCTGCGAGTTCTGGTCTGGCAGATCAGCGCGCCGAATGCGGATATCGACGATAGAGACCCCGAGAGCCGCAGCTTCACTGTTCACCTGATCGCGGATTTTCGCCATCAGGCCACCGCGATCTTCTTTCACGACAAGGAGGAAGGTCGATTCACCGAGGACACGACGCAAAGCAGCATCCATGTAAGTGCCGAGCTGCTGGTTGCCACGCAGCGGAACACCACCCGTCGCCTGGAAATAGCGCAGCGGGTTTTCAATCCGGTAGCGGGCAAAGGCATCCACCACGAGGCGCTTTTGATCCGACGTGATGGCTTCGATCGAGGCCGATTCGAGATCAAGAATGCGCCGCTCGAGGCTGATCACCTGCTGGATGAACGGGATCTTGAAGTTCAGGCCCGGCTGGGTAATCACCCGAACGGGCTGACCGAATTGCGTGACGATGGCCTGCTCGGTCTGGTCGACCGAAAACATCGAGGCACCGCCGATGACAACAACCGCCGCAGCGGCAAATCCGAGAGCAGAGCGGAACATTAGCGTTTTCCCGGTTCAGTGCGTGGGCGCAGAAGATCGTTGAGTGGCAGCAACGGCACGACATTGCCGCTACCAGCCTGGCTTGGGCCTTGATCGATCAGAACCTTGTCCATGCCACTGTAAATGCGCTCGATGGTTTCGATATAGAGGCGCTTGCGGGTAACATCCGGCGCTTTCTGGTATTCATCGAGAATGGCGTTAAATCGAGTGGCTTCACCGCGGGCATCCGCGATCATGCGTTCGCGCTCGGCTTCCGCCCGTTGGGTGATGCGTGACGCTTCGCCACGCGCTTCCGGGATCACCCGGTTCGCATAGGTCTGCGCTTCGTTCTGCGCACGCTCCTGGTCCGCGCGCGCCGCTTGCACATCGCGGAAAGCGTCGATGACCTCGTTTGGCGGGTCGACTTTCAGCATCTGTACCTGCTGGACAACAATGCCTGCGCCGTAGGTGTTGAGCGTCTTCTGCATCAGTTCCTGGACCTGCCGCTCGATCTCGAGGCGCGCGCCAGTGAGGATCGGCTGGATTTCGCGCCGGCCGATCACATCGCGCATGGCACTCTCGGCCACGGCTTTCACTGTCACTTCAGGATTGCGCAGGTTGAAGATGAAATCCTGCGGCTTACGCGCGTCCACGAGCCAGAGCACTGTGAAATCGACGTCGACAATGTTTTCGTCGCCCGTCAGCATCAGGCTCTCTTCGCGGACATCGCGGCTGCCGCGACCACCTTGGCCCGTGCGCAAGCCAACCTCGACAGTCTGCACCGCGATCGTGGGCTTATCGATCCGGCCAACCGGATACGGCCAATTCCAGTTCAGACCCGGAGCTGTCAGAGACGTAAACTTGCCAAAGACGCGCTCAATGCCGACTTCGTTCGGACGTACCGTGTAAAAACCAGTCAGCGACCAGCCAATGATGGCGAGCAGGCCAAGAATGGCGATGCCGGCACCGCCCAGCTTGCCGAGGCCGCCACCGAAACCGCCGCCGCCCTCACCGCCACCGCCTGGCATGACACGGCGGAGCTTTTCCTGGCTGCGACGCAAAATCTCTTCGAGGT
Organism: Rhabdaerophilum sp.; assembly: GCA_051654985.1. GTDB lineage: Bacteria > Pseudomonadota > Alphaproteobacteria > Rhizobiales > Beijerinckiaceae > Rhabdaerophilum. The sequence goes on along the minus strand of JBOFZC010000216.1, from coordinate 3,936 downwards.
CCGGAGGTTCGCGCCCACCGCCACCTCCACCACCACCGTTCCCGCCGGGGCCACCTCCCCCGCCACCCCATGGGTTCGGGTTCTTCGGTCCCTGGCCTTTCGGCTGCCACGGCCCGCCGCCACCACCATTGTTGCTGTTCCAGGGCATACGGTTTCCTTCGATTGGTCTCATAGATCGGTGTTTGTTGCGCTGATGTGGGTCTTCAGGGCCAGAAGGTCAACGGCGCAGATAGGTCCGGAATGAAAAGTCGGCCTCGTCATCCGCGGATTTGGTGAACGACGCCTCTTTCGCTAGCCGCCAAAGTTTTGGGTCGATCGTCGGAAAGGTGGCGTCGCCAGCTGGTTCCAGCGCAACATCGGTGACTTCAAGTCGATCGGCGCGATCTATGAAAATACGATAGATCTCACCGCCACCGGCCACGAAAACAGCCTTCCGCCCCAGTTTCATAGCCTCGGTATGCGCCCGATCAACGGCCTCTTCCGGGCTTCTCACCACAATCACATCCGGAATGGTGAATGCCGGGTCGCGCGTCAGAACGATGGTCTGGCGGCCCGGCAGCGGCGTGCCGATCGATTGAAAAGTTTTGCGTCCCATGATGAGCGGATGGCCCATCGTGAGGGTGCGAAAATGCTTCATATCGCTCTTCAGACGCCAGATCAGACGATTGTCATCGCCGATGACATTGTTTTTCGCCTTGGCGGCGATGAGAACCAGTTCGGTCACACCGCCACCGGCGCCTTGATGGCGGGATGCGGGTCATAATTCTCGATGGCGATATCCTCGAACTGGAAATCAAACAGGTTTTTCACGGCCGGATTGAGCCTCAGTTTCGGAGCGGGGCGATGCGCGCGACTGAGCTGGAGCCGCGCCTGTTCGAGATGGTTCGAATAAAGATGCACATCACCGAGGGTGTGAACAAAATCACCGACATCGAGATCAGAGACTTGCGCGATCATGTGCGTCAGCAGCGCGTACGAGGCGATGTTGAACGGAACACCCAGGAACAAATCCGCCGAGCGTTGGTAGAGCTGGCAAGAAAGCCTCGGTCGCGCTGCGCCCCTCGGTTGAGCCACATAAAACTGGAACAAACAATGGCAGGGTGCGAGCGCCATTTTCGGCACATCGGCCGGGTTCCACGCTGAAACAATCAGGCGGCGAGAATCGGGCGCGCGCTTCAAATCTGCAAGCAAGCCGGTGATCTGGTCGATTGTGGTGCCATTGTGGGCGGGCCAGCTGCGCCATTGTCGGCCATAGACCGGGCCGAGATCACCATTCGAATCCGCCCATTCATCCCAGATCGAAACACCGTTATCTTTCAAATACTTGATATTGGTATCGCCGGCAATAAACCAGATCAGCTCATGGATGATCGATTTGAGATGCAGTTTCTTCGTGGTGATCAACGGAAAGCCCGCACGCAAATCGAAGCGCATCTGCGCGCCAAAAAGCGACAGGGTGCCGGTGCCGGTGCGATCAGATTTCTCGACACCCTCATCGAGAATGCGCTGCATCAATTCGTGATAGGCCTGCATCATCCCACTCCGGATAAATCATCAAGACGAAACTGGATGCCACAGACAAAAACAAGGAGGGGCAGCCTCCTTGTCATTCTTACCCACAAAGTGTTTTGGCGACGCGCGCGGCGCGAGCGACCTTACTTCGCCTTGGGATGGAACATCGAGAGCATATTGAAGTGCTCAGCGATCAGATAATAAACGGTGATGCGCGATTTCGTGCGATCAGCCTTCATCTTCTCGCATTGCGCCTTCACCACAGCGGTGAGGTCAGCATCGCTTTCCTTGCGGCCCAGCTTCTTTTTGCAGAAATTGGCCACAACGGTCGCGACCTCGTCCTTGTCGCTTGCCGCGACATAACGTGTATCCGCCTTGCTCATGACGAGAGCATAGGTCTTCGACATGCCTGTTACGGCAGCTTCATCAACTTTGGCGGTGTATTTCTTGATATCGGCAAGATGATCCATCGGTGTTTCCCTCCACAAGGAACGCGTCCCCTCGGTACCCCCTCGGAGCCAGCGAAGCAATTTGGAGCACGATTCCTCGAGGATTGCCACAATTTCTCGACTGATTTCCCGAGGATTCTCGATGAAATCGGGAAATCTCGTCTTCGCCCTTCTATTCGCGACGCGGCACCTCTATATTGAGCGTGCCTCCCGCAAGGAAGGCTATGGCGATACACGGCGATCGTAATAAACTCATCGGACCCGGGGGCAGTACCCGGCGCCTCCACCTCAGATCAGCGCGCTGGTTTGCGGCGGGGGCGAAACAGGATCGACGAGGGCGTAAAGGGTTGGTCGTTGCCCGGCATGATACCACCGTTATCGGGTCAACATAATAGTTGCCAACGACAACTATGCTCCGGTTGCTCAGGCCGCGTAACGCGGTTTGAAATACCGAACTCAAGTCCTTCAGGTTAGCCCCTGAAGGCGGGGCCGGCAGGGGCCTGGCAACAGAACCCTGCCACTTTTCCCGCGTGTGTTTCTTTGGCGTACTTTTCTCATCTCGTAACGGCGCGGCGAATCGGCCGATATGGCAAGGCAGAAAGGCTGAGCCGGACCATGACAGAGCCCACTTCCGAAGATCTCATCCGCTATGACGTGATGGTGCAGCAGGCGCTGATCGGCGTCGTGCGCAAGATTTTACAGGACGCGGCCAAGCATGGCCTGCCTGGCGAGCATCATTTCTATGTCTCCTTCCGCACCGATGCACCTGGTTCGCGGGTCTCCTCGCGCCTGAAGGAAAAGCACCCCGAGGAAATGACGATCGTGCTCCAGCACCAGTTCTGGGATCTGCTGGTGACCGATCATGCTTTCGAGGTTGGCCTATCGTTTGGCGGAGTGCCTGAACGCTTGCTCGTGCCGTTTGAGGCCATGACCGGCTTTTTCGACCCTTCAGTTCAGTTTGGCCTGAAATTCGCTGTTGATGAGGCTCTTGCTGACAATGATTCTGGTGAGGATGACGAGAACTCCGCAAGGGGCACGCTCGCGGAAATCGCGGCCCACGAGGATTCGAACAAGGCGACTGGGCCGAAGCTCAAGGCACTCAAGCCGGATGCCGAGGCGGGAGATGCAAAGCCCGCCCGCAAGCCCAGGAAGCCAAAAACATCGGCTGTGGACGATACGACCTCTCCCTCTGACGACACGCCTTCGCCCGCTGCCAGTGGCGCACAGGTGGTGAGCCTCGAGGCGTTCCGGAAAAAGAAGTAGTCGTCGTCTTCCTCGGCATCTCTGCGGCCTAAAGAGCCCTTCCTCCCGCCCGCCAAATAAAGCAGGATGCAGCGGGAGGATCTCACATGCTGATCGATCGTCGTCTTGTTCTCGCCGGGTTGGGCGCGCTCGTTGCCACTCCGCGCGCTTCGGCGCAGGCCTTTCCAACCCAACCGATCCGCCTCGTCGTGCCCTTCGCACCGGCGGGCGGCACGGATATCGCGGCACGCCTGCTTGGCGAGCAGCTTGCGGCGGCAATCGGCCAGAATGTCGTGATCGACAATCGCCCCGGCGCCAATGGCGCCATCGCCGGCGAGGCGGTGAAAACGGCGCCTGCTGACGGGCACACTCTGCTCGTCGCCACCGCCGCGAGCTTTGCCGGCGCACCGGCTCTGGGCCAGAAGCTCCCTTATGATGTCGAGAAAGATTTTCTGCCCGTGGGCATGCTCGGGCTTTTCCCGCTGGTGCTGAATGTTGCGCCGAACCTTCCAGTGAACTCGCTCGCCGAGCTCATCGCGCTCGCGAAGAAGGAGCCGGGGAAATACAATTTTGCCTCGGCGGGCGTGGGCGGCACCAATCATCTGGTGTTCGAATTGCTGGCGCAGGCTGCGGGCATCCAGCTGCAGCATGTGCCCTATCGCGGGGCGGCATTGGCCGCCACGGATCTGATGAGCGGGCAGGTTCATGCGATGATCGACAGCCTCGCCGCGAG
>JBOFZC010000215.1:0-1514 GCA_051654985.1 Rhabdaerophilum sp. | reverse complement strand
CACGTCGGGCCCCGGAGGATGTGCGGTTCGACCGGCGGGAGTTGAGTGAAATCCTCAATGTCTATGGGCGGCATGTCGCGAGCGGGGAATGGCGCGACTACGCCATCGATTTCGGGCGTGACCGGGCTGTGTTTTCGATCCTGCGTCATACCGGAGAGACGCCGCTCTACCGCATCGAGAAAGACCCGAAGCGGGCGCAAAAACAGGGGGCTTATGCGGTCATCGCGCAGGGTGGGTTGGTGCTCAAGCGCGGCTCTGATCTCGCGCGGGTGCTCAAAGTGCTGGATCGACCGAGCAAGGTCGTGGGCTAAAAGATCTCGAACTCGACAACAAAAAAGCCCCGGTTTCCCGGGGCTTTCGTATTTCAGGAGCTTTCCAGCTCACTCGCTGTTGCGAACGCCGAAGAGCTGCAGCAGCATCTGGAACATGTTGATGAAGTTCAGATAGAGCGTCAGCGCACCCATCAAAGACCACTTCTGCATAAGGGTCTGGTCATGCGCAACTACGTCATATTCTTCCTTCAGGCGCTGCGTATCCCAGGCCGTGAGGCCGGCAAACACCACCACGCCAATCGCGTTGATCGCGAACTGGAGCGCAGACGACTTCATGAAGATGTTGACGAGACCGGCAATGATGAGGCCGAACAGGCCCATCAGCATGAACTTGCCCATGCCCGACAGGTCCTTCTTCGTGGTGTAGCCGAACAGCGACAGAGCGCCGAAGGCCGCAGCCGTGATGAAGAAAACCTGAGCAATCGATCCGAGCTTGTAGATCACAAACACGCTCGAGAGCGACAAGCCCATAATGCCCGCGAAGGCATAGAATGTGCCCAGCAGGCTACCATAGCTCATGCGCTCCCAGCGGAAAGAGAGCAAGAGCACAAAGGCGAGTGGAGCCAGCATGACAACCCACTTGAGCGGGCTGACCCAGATGGCTTGACCGAACGCAGTCATGACCATCCGGCCTGCCGCGTTGGTCGTTGTGCCGAGCATGAATGTGCCGATAGCGACGAGGCCGGAAATCGCCAGCGCAATCGCCATATGGTTGTAAATGCCCAGCATGTAGGAGCGCAGGCCCGCATCATATTGGGCGGCGCTGATGGTCGAACCCATCCCCGCATAGGGCGCGTAGGTGTTGCGATCGTAATCCGACATCGGACCCTCTCTTGGTCAGGCCGGTCTTTCCGGCCTCTCTCACGTCCACGGCGATGACCTCACCGCCTGTGGTTAGCCTCTATATTACGTTGTCCGCACAAATTCTCAAGAGGGAGGAGTTAAACAGCGCAAGATTTAGAGGCTTGCTGCGTTGCCGCACCCGTCTCTTAACAATTGCATGAGAATACCGCTCCCACTCAACTGAACAATTCTTCAAGCATGACGCAAGTATGGGGCAGGTTTTTGCCCCAGTATATGCCATGTGCCGATCAACCCAAGAATAATCGTGACAACAAAGGCAGAAAACGCCATCGAGAGTGTTGGCCACCATGGCACTTCGAAATCCAGGCGCATGACGCC
>JBOFZC010000214.1:0-50362 GCA_051654985.1 Rhabdaerophilum sp. | reverse complement strand
CCCGAGGGTTTGCCTTGCGTGACCTCACGGCGGGTGCGCTCGAGCGTGGCGCGCGGCAGCATCGCATATTCTGCCGTCACCCAACCTTTGCCCGAGCCACGCAGCCAGGACGGGCCTTTTTCTTCGAGCGACGCCGTGCAGAGCACATGCGTATTACCGAATTTGACGAGGCAGGAGCCTTCCGCATAGCGCGCCACCCCTCGCTCGAGGCTGACAGCTCGCATTTCATCGGCGGCACGTTTGGACGGGCGCATGGAGGCTCCGGGTTTCACGTCAACAAGTCGGGGAAAGAGGCGCGCGTCATACGCCCTTCTGTGCGGCTTCTCAAGTATGTTGCAACGCAGCACGACGCGATCTTTGGAATAATGGCGGGAGTGCAATACCCTGTGGCCGATTCTTCTGGATCAAAGCTGCGACACGGAGACCGATGACTCTGAAGCCCCCTCTCTCCACCGGTGCCTATGCCGAGCTCGATCTGCGCTCGCGCGATATTTTTCGTCGCATCGTCGAGGGCTATATCGAAAGCGGCGAGCCCGTGGGCTCACGCAACATCTCAAAAGTGCTGCCCGTCTCGCTCTCTGCCGCAACCGTACGCAATGTTATGCAAGACCTTGAAGATATAGGTCTTATCTACGCTCCGCATGTGAGTGCCGGGCGGTTGCCGACCGAATTGGGCCTGCGTCTTTTCGTCGATTCCGTCCTGGAGATCGGCGACGTCTCAGCGGAAGATCGCGGCAGGATCGAGGCGCAAATTCGCGCTGGAGGATCGGGACGCAGCTTCGAGGATGCACTCGCAGATGCCACAAGCCTCTTGTCGGGCGTATCGCGCGGCGCGGGTGTTGTCGTCACCTCGAAATCGAACAAGCGCCTGCGACATCTGGAATTCGTGCGTCTCGATGCCACACAGGCGCTCGTGGTGCTGGTCTTTGATGATGGCTCGGTGGAAAACCGCATCCTCGCGCTCCCGCTAGGCCTTCCGGCTTCGGCGCTGACTGAGGCTTCGAACTACCTCAATCACCGTCTGCAGGGGCGCACGATCTCCGAATTGCGCGCCGAAATCGAGCGCGACCGGCAGGCCATGGAAGCCGAGATGAACACGCTCTCGGCGCGTCTTGTTGAAAGCGGGCTTGCAAGCCTTTCCGGCCCCGAGGGCGAAACGCGGCTCATCGTGCGCGGACAGGCCAACCTGCTCGAAGACCTCGAAGCCGCGACCGATCTTGAGCGCATCCGCCTGCTGTTCGAGGATCTCGAACGCGGCAAGGATGTGATTGACCTCTTGAGCCGCGCCGAGGATGGCGACGGCGTGCGCATTTTCATCGGCTCGGAGAACAAGCTCTTCTCGCTCTCGGGCTCGTCACTGGTCGCAGCGCCGTTTCGTGATCAGAACCAGAAAATCGTCGGCGTTCTCGGCATTATCGGTCCGAAACGGCTCAATTACGCGCGCATCGTGCCGATGGTGGATTATACAGCGCGCGTGATGGGGAAGCTGCTGGAACGAGGATAAAAAGGATTTTTTTCCTATATTGGCTTGATTTTTTCAAGCTCTTTTGGGCTCATAAGGGCATCTCAAGGAAAGCCCATGCCCGATCATCGCCGCAAACCGCCCATTCCCACCCTTTACGAACCTCAGCCCTCACCTCTCGAGCCGATCCGGGAGGTTCTGCTTGTGCTCAAGGGCTGCGTGCAGACCTTGCGCCAACTCGACGAGCGGAAATACTCCCCCGATCAACCCCGCTGGCCCGAGGGCGACCCTCGCGGCGGGCGATGGCGACCGAAGGAGGTTGGGGAGGGGGAGAGTGAAAATCTTGAGAATGGCTTTGGTATCGCACCAGATGGAACACTCATCGAGCCGGTCGCGGAATGCACCGGTATCTCAGGGCATGCTCTCCGCCGCATGCAGGAGCGTGGAATCTCCTTCGACATGATTACCGATGCACTCACGAACCCGTTGAGAATTGTGCCGCAAGCCAACGGCAATACACTCTACATTGGCGCCCGCGCCCGTGTTGTTCTCAGTCCGAAGGGTTGGATGGTCACATGCATGTAACAGCTCAAACAGCCGAGAACTTCTTTTCACTGAAGGTTCTGAAGACCATCGCTCCGCCTTCCGAGAATGATCTCGAATGGCTCATCTGCGAAGTGGAATGGCGGCAGGGAAAGCGTTCATTTCGCGCCACCAGCGAATGCCTGACTAGTGATGAAGCGAGAGATCTTCGACGTTGGATCCAAAATCTCGAAGCGAACCCTCATGACAGTGTTCTCGCATTCACCGAACCTTCGCTCCATTGCATCTCCCTTCTCGCCAGCGATGTTGTTGTGTTTGTTTGCTGGCTGGAGCTGACACCGAGTTTGAAAGATCGGCTGCCAGTAGCCTTGGCATTCCCGCGGCAATCTATACGATTTATCTCATAGAGAAGTTGCAAGATGACCAAGCCGATCCCCAGTCCGAAAGACATCCGCGATATCTTCACATTTCTTGAAGAGCTAAGAGGCACCAATATTCATTTCAGCTTGAGATCGAGTCGCGATGACTCAATTTCGGTTGATTTCACCCTTGTCGGCTGTCGCGTCGAAGTTGATTTCTTCGCGGATCACATCGAGTTCAGTTATTTCACCGGCGATGAAAGTGTGCACGACGATTGGAAAACCATGCAAGGTCTACTCGACAAGCACTGGAGCGACGACTGAGCACAAAAAAGCCCTCGTTTCCGAGGGCTTTTGCATTCTCAAGTCATGGATCACCTGGCCAAGCCCGGCCATGACGATTTGGGCGTTGCTTACGCCGCCAACTGGTTCTTCGGCGCCGCGTTTTTCACATCGGCATCGACATGCGCCTCGAAGCGCTTGAAGTTCTGCTCGAACATGCCGACGAGCTTTTTCGCGGTTGATGCGAAAGCCGCCTTATCTTGCCAGGTTTTCACGGGGTAAAGGATATGCGGCTCCACACCCGGCACGCTCGCAGGCACAGCAAAGCCGAAATAGGGATCGCGGCGGAAATCAGTGCGGGCGAGCGAGCCATCAAGGGCCGCTGACAAGAGCCGACGCGTCACGCGGATCGGCATACGCCGCCCCACGCCATGCTGACCGCCGGTCCAGCCCGTATTCACCAGCCAGCAATCGACATGATGCTTCGCGATGAGATCGCGCAGCAGATTGCCATATTCCGCCGGGTGACGCGGCATGAAGGGCGCGCCAAAACAGGTGGAGAACACGGCCTCGGGGTCGGTGACGCCCTTCTCGGTGCCCGCAACCTTCGCGGTATAGCCCGAGAGGAAGTGATACATCGCCTCGGCCGGTGTCAGCTTCGCAATCGGCGGCAACACACCGAAGGCATCGCAGGTGAGCATCACGATGTTTTTCGGGTGCCCCGCACGCCCGGTTTCTGAAGCGTTGGGGATAAAATGCAGCGGATAGGCGCAGCGCGTGTTCTCGGTTTTCGAGCCATCGTCGAAATCCGGCTGGCGCGTCATCGGATCGACGATCACGTTTTCGAGCACCGTGCCGAAGCGCTGGGTCGTGGAATAAATCTCCGGTTCGGCCTCGGCCGAGAGGCGGATGGTTTTCGCGTAGCAACCGCCCTCGAAATTGAAGATGCCGTTTTTCGACCAGCCATGCTCGTCATCGCCGATCAGCGTGCGCGAGGGATCGGCAGAAAGCGTGGTCTTGCCAGTACCGGAAAGGCCGAAGAACACGGCTGAGTCGCCAGCCGGGCCAACGTTCGCTGAGCAATGCATCGGCATCACGCCCGCAGCGGGGAGTGCGTAGTTGAGATAGGTGAAGACGCTCTTCTTCATCTCGCCGGCATACGATGTGCCGCCGATCAGGACTGTCTTCGAAGAAAAATCAACTGCAATCACGGTTTCTGAGCGGCAGCCATGCCGGGCGGGATCGGCCTTGAACGAGGGGAGATCGACAATCGTCATCTCGGGCAGGAAGCTCGCGAGATCGTGCGCCTCGGGGCGGATCAAGAGGTTGCGGATGAAGAGCGAATGCCAGGCGAATTCCGTGAACACGCGCACTTTCACGCGGTTTGCCGGGTCAGCACCGCCATAGAGATCCTGAACAAAAAGATCTTTGCCCTTGGCATGCGCTTTGAAGTCGGCAAGCAGGGTCGCGAAATGTGCAGGCGTCATCGCGCCATTGTTGTCCCACCACACCGTTTTTTCGGTCGAGGCATCGCGCACGACGAATTTGTCTTTGGGCGAACGACCCGTGTGCTGGCCGGTATCGGCAAGCAGGGCACCACCAGCCGTGACGCGGGCTTCACGGCGCGCGAGAGCTTCCTCATAAAGCTGCGGCGCTTCGAGATTGAGGAAGAACCGACCCGGTTCCGTGAAGCCAAAGCTGTTCGGGCCAACCTGAGTGTTGAAACGGCCATGCGCATTCATGATGGGGGTCCTTCCTCGAAGGCTGGTTTGCCAGCACAATTTGGCGGCCCGGTTAAGCCGGAAACGCAATTTGTGCAATGTCTGCCTTGGCTTTTCGATAACAAACAGCGTGAACATACGACTGAGGAATTGCTGCCATGCGGCAACCGCATAACTATAGCTGGGTTATATTACTACAAGAAAAGTAGTTTTATTTACTATTCTTGTCCTCTTGCAGCGTTTTGCTGACCCCAGATTCTTGCGCGCGCGCCAAATCGGCCAGTTCTTTCAAACCCAGCCGCAAGGATTTCCCATCTTGGAGAGGTGGAAAGAAAGCGATCCGCGCCGTGCGCTCGCCCAAAGCGAGGTCAAGGCCGTCGGGATCGAGCCCGGTCGCACGCCAGTTCCCGCTTCCCATCCCGCAAAGCACCCGCGCATAAAGCTCCAAAGCCTCGGCGTGGTCCTCGTTGAGATGGCTCACTGCACCCTCCTCCAGTTCGGCAAAGCCCTCGCGATCACTGATATCTGACAGGATCAACCGCCCGTCACCATCGAAAGCGCGGGCGAAACCGCCATTGAGCTGCATCACCTGCGGCGCAAGCCGGTAGAAGGCAAAATCTGGGAAATCGACATAGAGCTTTGCCTTGGGGTGACGCGCGAGGAAGCGGCGGCGGATCACCTGATCCCCCACGCGCTCGGCGATGGCTGTCAGCGTCAGGCGTGGATGCGCGAGCGGATCACCGCGCCCGCCCTCGCTCAGAAGAAGCGAGCAGCGCGGGTCGATCTTCAGGTTCTTGGTGTGATGCGAAAGACCCGAAACGAGGATCACCGGCGCCCCATCGAGATCAGTCGCGACCGAGACGAGAGTGGTGATCGGAAAACCGGTTTCTCGATCCAACGTGCCGAGCGCTCCCACCCGGATCGCGCGCAGCAAATGCCGCCCGAGCGTGATGGGGTCGAAATCGGCGGGCTGGCGTGGATCACGGGTTGGCGTTGTGGGTTCTCCATCGGCCATGAATTCTCTCTCCGGATCAGTTGCTTGCTTGCGAGGATAGGCGGGAGGACTTGTTAAACGAACGATCAAGTGGCAGCACGGCGGCAGGCGGGATTAACCGGGATCAGCCGGGACTGCGCGGGACATTCAACGCAAAAACAATCGCTTAAAGCGTTCGGCGGTCTGCCAGACCATGAATGCGCCGCGAACGATCAAATGGCACTGGAATGAGGCACGAGGCCGGATTTGCCGATGCACGGAACCCTGCCCCAACCCGCCAATTGCCCCGCGATATCAGAACGATAAGAGCGGATTTGCGCCGCTCAGAGGTCCAGCCAAACAAAGACGTTTTTTGTGGCCTTCGGAAATTGTGTCGGAGAATTGTGATTTCAACGTCTTAGCCGATATCGTCAATGACTTAGCGACCTGCGGAACTCCGACACAAGATTGATGTGCTGCGGAACTCAATTCCCGCGTTGAGCTAGCATTTCTGCCTCAACTGCAAGCCGACCGCCGGGGGTGACTGGCACAGCCGGTGCGTCACGGCTTACTGGGGAGCTCTCGCTCGTTCGTGCTTTCTGATCCGCTCGAGCATCAATCGCCTTCAATGCTTTCGCTGCATCCGCATTGGAAAGGGCGATGTCATTTATCGTTTGACGAAACCCGCCTAGAGCATCCAGGCGTGACAGGATCGCAGCAACGCCCGCTGAGAGAATGCAAATCAGAACCGCGAAGCCAAACGACACGCGCGCGACAATCTGCTGAAAGACTGTCGACTGGCGACTGCTTTCAATGGTTAAAACTTCGAGAAAATACAGGGCTGATGCAACACCAAAAACGACTGAAACGAGAGTGAAAAACAACCGCATTTCATAATCTCCTTGAACCCGAGCGCCCAAAAACGACGCGCAATAACAAGCGAACAGGCACTGCAATCAGCGGCCAAAGGAACGCGGCAATCGTCAGAATGATCGCCAGAGGCCATAGCCCTATAACGGCGAAGACGACGGCGGCCAAAAGCAGCGGTATCATATCTCCATCCCCGTCCAAAACGCGCGGCCGACGACGCGCAATTGCTCCAGATCAGCCGGCCCGATCACTTCCGGAGCATAGAGCGCCTGGTTGTCGGAAACCAGTCGGGCCGAACCATCAATCAGCTTTTGAAACCGTTTTAAACGCACCCCATCCGGTGTCCGAAAGGCAAACATCGGCTTCTCGCGCAGTTTCCGGTCGCCCCGGTCGATCAGCACCACCGCGCCATCGCGGATCGTCGGCTCATTGCTGTCACCCCGGCTGATCACCGCCTCGACGCGCTCGGGCGGGATGCCCCAGCTCTCCACGAAGAACGGATCGAAGGCGAGATGGCGGATAATCGCCTCGTCGACCGCCTCTCCGCCAGGGCCTGAAGAGGCATAAACGTCGCGAAGCGGGATTTGAACGGCCTCAGGCTGGGCGACTTGGGCGGTATCCCGCTTCTCCTTCGTGCCGGACAAAACATATCTAATATCAAAGCCTAAGCGATACGCCTTGGCAAGATTTTGGGCGTTGATTGCGCGCGTGCCTTTTTCCCAGAGCCGAACCGCTTCCGGGGTGACGTCCAAAGCCTTCGCCAGCTCGGACGGCTCCAGACCGAGCCGCGCGCGCTCTTTCACCCATCTCGCGTTTAAATCATCAGCCATCGTGACGCACCTGTTGACACAACAACAGTTGTTGGTTTACCTCTAAGTGACAAATCACACTTGCCAACGTGGTTAGCACGCTGGGTTGGCCAACACGAGTCTGTCATGAGCGGGGCTCTCATCCCCTTTGCCTATCAGGATTGCCTTGTCCGCTCCGTGGTGCGCGGCGGCGAGCCGTGGTTCGTCGGGAATGACGTGTGCCGCGCGCTCGAACTCAGAAACCCCAGATCGTCCATGGCGCTGCTCGATGATGACGAGAAGGGTGTCCATACTATGGACACCCCTGGTGGTCTTCAGGAGATGATCATCATCTCCGAGCCGGGCGTCTATCGGCTGGTCTTCACCTCCCGCAAGAAGGAGGCGGAGCGGTTCAAGCGCTGGCTGGCGCATGAGGTGCTCCCGGCCCTGCGGCGCACGGGTCGCTATGCCATGCCCGGCGCGCAGCATTTTGGCGGGCTCGACGAGCGGATGGAAACCCTGCAGCGCGCCATGCGCTTCCGGGAACAGGAAAGCCCCGGCCTCGCGCTCGCGGCAGCCACCTTGCCCATCTGGGATCACGGCCCGAGCTGCGGCAAGCGCCCCGCCTTCTGGGGCGATTTCGAGGTGCGCGACTTCGTGACCCTCCTTCATCGGCAATCCACGCTGGCCGCCGCCGTTGCCGCCTGCCGCGCCCGTTTTGGTGCCGAGCGCTCGCCGTCCCGCTCCGCCGTTCATCGCTACTGGCTGCGCCTCGATGTGGCGCGCGGCCTGCGCCCAACCCACGTGAATTGAGGATCGTTATGGTCGAGAACTGGCATAAGCAGGACATCATCGCCGCCGTGCGGAAGAAAGGGTCCAATCTCAACCGGCTCTCCGTCGAGCATGGCTTCTTCCGCAATACGCTGAATGTCGCCTGCACCATGCGCTTTCCGCGTGCTCACAAGGTCATCGCCGAATTCCTCGGCGTGCCGCGCCAGAATATCTGGCCGCAATTCTACCACCCCAATGGCGAGCCCAAGAGCTTGAAGCAAGTGCGCGCCGAGGCGGTTCAGCAGGCGAGGGCCGCGTGATGAGCGAACGCCCTCTCTTCGGTGACATCACCGTCATCGCGCTCGACCAGATCGACGCCACGAACCGCCTCCGCCCGGTTGATCCGGCGCATGTCGAAGCCATCGCGGCTTCGATCGACCAGATCGGGCTGCAAGCCCCTATCATCCTGCGGCCCGAGGGCAATCGCTACCGGCTCGTCGCCGGCGCGCATCGCATGGAAGCCTGCCGCGCGCTCGGATGGGACACAATCGACGCTGTGATCGACAATGTCGATGACGACGAGGCGCGCCTCATCGAGATCGACGAGAACCTGATGCGCCGCGAGCTTTCGGCTCTCGATCGGGCGCTTTCGCTGGCCGAGCGCAAGGCGGTTTATGACGCGCTTTACCCGGAAACGGTGCAGCGCGGACGTCGCAAAAAAGAATTGGCGACAACATGTCGCCAATTCGGTGAGGCCTTCTCCAAGCACACCGCAAACCGGCTCGGCCTCAACAAAAAGACGGTGGAACGGGCGCTCTCGCTTGCGGCAAGCCTCTCCCCTGAAGCCCGCGATCTGCTTCGCCTCTCTGACCTCGCCGACAATCAGGCGCAGCTCCTCGCGCTCGCGGCCGAGGAGCCCGAAAAACAGGTGGCGATCGCCCGCGCGATTGCCGAGGGCAAGGCCTCCTCTCCTAAGGCGGCACGCCTCGCGCTCGGCTTCGATGTGCTGGTCGAGGTTGATGCGCAGGAGAAGCTCTTCGCGCAGTTTCTGGCGCTCTGGGCGCGCGCCGACGCGCCGGTGAAAGCAAAGATCGCGGGCGTGGTGACCGGCTTTACCAAGCCGAAGAAGGGAGCTGCGTGATGAGCATCGCCTTTCGCACAGAACGTCATGAGATTGCCCTTCGTTTGGAGAAGGAAATCATCGGCATGGAGCTGTCGCAAAATCCCTATGCGCCGCAGCCCAAGGGCCGCGTCGAGCGCGCGATCGGGCGGTTTCTGCGTTTCGAGTTCGACGAAGCCGAGTTCCGCCGCCTCCTCCAATCCATTGCGGATGGAGCCAAGGCATGAAGCTCTGGTATTCCGCCGCCGAACTCGCTGAACTCGCACTTCCGGGCTTGCCGGAAACCGAGCGCAGCGTCCAACGCCTCGCCGGCAGCAAGGACTGGAACGCGCATCCGCGCTATGCCCGGCAACGCGCCGGTCGCGGCGGCGGCATGGAATACCGCATCGAGCTCCTGCCGCTCGATGCCCGCCTGCATCTTCTCGCGCAATTCGCCGAGCCGGAAGCGGGCGCGATCGAGGCTGGAGCAGCTCCCGATGCCGCGCCGGGCCTGGCCTCGACGGCGCTCACCGAGCGCGATGCGCGCCTGCATGTCGTGGGGCAATTCCGGGCTTGGCACCGGCATGTCGGGCTCGGGGTCTATACCGCCGTTTCCACCTTCTGCGATCTCTGGAATGCCGGGCATGTCGAAGCGCCGCAATGGCTGCGCGAGCGGCTGCCAAGCCTCTCGAAGCGCTCGGTCTGGCGCTGGCTCTCGGCCACAAAGCGCGGCGAGGTCGATGCTCTCGCTGTTGATCGCGGCGCGGCACGGCGCGGCAAGGGCGTGCTCGATGAAGCGCAGGGCGGGGCGATCCGCGCCCATATCCTCACGCTTCACGCCCATCAGCCGCATCTCTCGGCCGATCATTTGCGCACTTTGTGCCGCGACACATTCGGCGATGTCGTCGAATTGCGCGGCAAGAACGTGCCGATGCCATCGGTGCGCATGTTTCAAAAGGCGTTGAAGACGCTGAAAAGCGAGCACAAAGCCGAGCTTCTGGCGCTCCACAACCCCGATGCGTTCAAGAGCCGCATGCGCGTTTCGGGCTCCTCGGCGCATCTCATCACGCGCCTCAACGAACTCTGGCAGATCGATGCGTCACCGGCCGATGTGCTCTGCCAGGATGGCCGTCATTCGATCTATGTCTGCGTTGATGTCTGGTCGCGGCGGATGATCACCTTCGTGAGCCGCACGCCGCGCGCCGAGGCGGTTGGCCTCTTGCTGAAAAAGGCGCTGCTGGCCTGGGGCGTGCCGGAGCGGATCAAGACCGATAACGGCTCGGATTTCGTGGCCCGCGCGACCAAGCGCCTGCTCGCCGCCTTGCAGATCGAGGTCGAGACCTCCGCGCCCTTCAGCCCGGAGCAGAAGGGCGTGGTTGAACGCGCCATCGGCACCTTGCAGCGCGATTTCATGCCGCTTTTGCCGGGCTTCATCGGGCATTCGGTCGCGGATCGGAAAGCGATCGAGAACCGCAAGGCGTTTTCGAAGCGACTCGGGCAGGATGATGCCCGCGCGTTTCAGGTCGATCTCTCGGCAGCCGATCTTTCGGGTTATCTCGATCGCCTCGTGGCCGATCGCTACCATCAGCGGGCGCATGGCGGCTTGCCGAAGGGCATGACGCCGTTCCTGATGGCCGCGCGCAGCAGCGCGCCGATCCGCTCGATCGAGGATGGCGCGGCCCTCGCGGTGCTGCTCGCGCCTGTGGCGGGCAAGGATGGGCTGCGCACCTATGGCAAGCAGGGTCTGCGGGTCGATGGCGCGCATTACATCGCTCCCGCCATCATGCCGGGCGAAACCTTGTTCGTGCGGATGGACCCGGCCGATATGGGCCGGGCCTGGCTCTTCGCCGAGGATGGCGAGACCTTCCGCGCCATCGCCATCTGCCCCGAGCTCGCGGGCATCGATCCCGCCGCTGCCGTTGCCGCCGCTCAGGCCGCGCAGAAGGCGTTTTTGGCCGAACGTGTTGCACCCATCCGCAAGGACGCCGCGAAGATCAAGCCGCGCGACATGGTCGATGCCGTGGTGCGTCAGGCCGCCAAAGATGCGGGCACCCTGGTTGAGTTGCCGAAGCGCCGCGAGACGCACGCCACGCCCGCGCTCACTGGCGCGAATGACACCACGATCGCCCTCGATATTGCCAGGGGCAGGCGCGCGCCGAAAGCATCAGAGCCGAGTGCGGCCGAGAAGGCGATGCTGGCGAAGCTCGAAGCCGCAAACGATGCGGCCTTGGCTCCGGCAGGCGAGACCCCGGCCGCGCCGATGGTGCGCCCCCTGCGCAAGCACGAGACGCCGCATCAGCGCTTTCGCCGCGCGCTCGATCTCGAAGCCGCGATCGCCAGCGGCGAGGCCATCACCACTGAGGATGCGCTCTGGCTCGGCTCCTACCGGGATGGCGCGGAATATCGCGGGCACAAAAGCCTGCATCAGCAATTCGGGGACGCTGCGTTGCGTTGAGGCCAACCCCGAAAAGTACGGCCCGAAAAGAAACGGCCCCGGACGAACCGAGGCCGAAGGCATTGAGAAGGACAGGATACATGAAAGAGACGAACAAAATCAAGGAGGGGACAACGCCGCGTTTCGCGCCCCTCCGCAACGTCGCGGCGATGGCGGTTCTGGTCGAGCGCCTTGCGGCTCGCGGCCCGCATCTGCCGGGCTTCGGCGTGTTCCACGGGTTCTCCGGCTACGGCAAGACCTATGCCGCGATCCATGCCCAGAACTCGACGGGCGGCCCGCGTATCGAAGTCGGCGACAGTTGGACCAAGAAGACCCTTCTGCGGGCCATTCTGAAGGAGCTCGGCGTGCATGAGCCGCGCGGCACCGTGGCCGATCTTGCCGAGCAGGCGACCGGTCGCCTCGCCGAGCCGGGTCATCCGCCCCTTTTCATTGATGAGGCCGACAAGCTCGTCGACAAGCACATGATCGAGCTTGTGCGCGAAGTGCAGGAGGGTAGCCAATGCCCGGTCATCCTGATCGGCGAGGAATTGCTGCCCCAGAAGCTGGAGCGTTCCGAGCGCACGCACAACCGTGTGCTGGAATTCGTCACGGCGCAGGCCTGCGATCTCTCCGATGCGAAGAAACTCGCCGCCGCCCTGGCCCCGCGTTTTGCCTTCTCGGATGAATTCCTCACCCGCATCGTCGCCGAGAGCGAAGGGCGCGCCCGCCGCATCGTCACGAATATCGATCGCTGCGTGGAATGGGCGCGCTCGGTCGGCACGGTCGAGATCGACGAGACTTGCGACATGCCGCTTTACACCGGCCGCTCGCCCATTCGCCGGAGGGTTGCGTGATGATGGATGCGATGTCCAGCGTGCGCTGCTTTCACGAGATGCAGGCGCTCACCCGAAAACACGGCCGTTTCACCTCCAATGACCTGATCAAGGCTGGCTTCAAGGACTTTCACGTCCGGTCCTATCTGATCTTTTGTCGTGCTCGCAAAGCGATTGAACGCCTGTTCAACGAGCCTCAAGACACTGGAGCCACCTGTCAGACCTTTCGTGTGATCGACGTTTTCCCGCCGATGCTCCTGACGCCGAATGACGACAAAGCGGCCTTGAGCGCGCTGGTTGTTGCTGGCCTTGCTCGCTCCAGCCGCGATCGCGAGGGTCTCGATCGGTGCAAGCGGCTATGGACCGGGCTGCGTGGATTGCGCCAGACCACACCTGCCGAACTCGCCTTCGCCGCGAGCCTGGAGGATCGACCAGTCACATCGCGACAGGCCTTGCTCTATCTCATCGATCTCGCTTCGGCCGGGTATGTGGCTCGCCTCGATGATCAGTTCCGGCTGCTTCCCGGAGCCAATTCAGGGCCGCATCCGGTGGCGATCCTGAGCGGTCGCATCCTCGATCTCAATTTGATGCGGACCGTTAACGTTACCGCTTCGCAAATCGGGAGGGTCGCATGAAGCGCGGTCCTCAACGTGGTCCGTTATCCGGCCTGCCCGCCCAGAAAACCCGCCCGATCGACAAGGCGCGCGAGGCCTGGGGCGCGGATCTCCCGCGTGAGATCGAGGCTCTGGCTCTGGCCTGCGAGAAATCCACCGCCAAGGCCGTGGCGGCACAGCTCGGTTATTCCGGCGCGCTCATCTCGCATCTCCTGGGCAGCAAATATCCCGGCGATGTCGACCTCGCCTTCGCGAAGATCCGCGGCGTTTTGATGGGCGAGCAGAAGGAATGCCCGGTGCTTGGCACCATCAGCTCCAAGCGCTGCCTCGACGAGCAAAAGCGGCCGTTTGCGGCCACGAATTCCATTCGGGCCCGGCTCTACCATGCCTGCTCGGCCTGCCCGAACAACCGTAAAAATCAGGAGAAGACGGATGTCTGACCCCTCCTTCACCCTCGCCGAAGAGCTGCGCTTTCTCGGCATTCAATGCATGGCGCAGGCGCGCGGCACGCATCGCGATCAGGATCGGGAGTTTCTCTCGAACCTCGTCGGGCGGCTGTTCGAATGCGCGCCGAACCTCTCGGTGATCTACGCGCGTCTGCTGTTTCCGGCGGCTGATCTGCCGGGCGCGAACCTGCCCGCTCTGCTGATGACGGCCGCGAAAGACTTGTCGTCGCTCGCCAATGATCTGGAGCAGCACATGCAAGGGAGGGCGGCATGAGGCTCCCTCCCTACATCAACCACCCCGCAGTCGAAGCGGTCATCGCGAACGCGAAAGAGGCCTTCGACTGCCACGCTTTCGAGTGTGTCGAGCTAGTCAAGGAAAAAGTGGGGTCGGCGATCGGCGCTGGCGCGATCTCTATGGTTGGCCTGCTTGATGCGGCGCTCGAGCATTTCGCGGTCTGGCATGGCGCGCAGGACCTGCCCTTCGATGAAGAGCAGTTTCTGGCCTTCGTGCGCGAACGCTTCAAGCTCGCCGGTGCGAATGCAGCTGGCTATCTGGCGGGCAACCGGAGGGCGCTGCAATGAACGCGCTCGCCAATCCTCCTCCGGCCGAGATCGAAGCTGCGATCGAGCCGGGCTACCGCGCCATCCTCACCTATGTGCTGGATCACACTGGCCTGAAGGAGCCAGAGTTCCGGCGCCTCCCGGCCATCGAAGCGCAGAACGCCAGGGCGATGTATTTCTGGCTCTGCGACCAGCTCAAATCCACGGGCTATATCGCTGCCGGTTTCGCGGTGGGCCTCTCGCCAGAAGATGCGCCGGGCGAGATCCTGCGCATGGAACGGATGCGGGTGAATGAACCCGCCTGGAACGCGGTGCTGACCGAGGCCTGCCTCGTGCTGCATTGCGAGGCGGTTGTGCTCATCCACAAGGGCTTCGCCCGCGCTCACGAGCCATCGATCACAGCCGTGGCGCGCAAGGCGCTGGCCTCGCCGCGTGGCGCGGGCATGGTCTCTGTCGATGATATCCAGCGCCTCGCCGGGGCCTATCTCGGCCTCTCCTCAGGGATCGAGTTGCGCCAGGCCCGAGCCGAGATCGTGGCTCTGGCAGCCGAACGCGAGGGCCTCCTGAACAAGGTCGGCGAGCTGCGTGCTCTCATCCGCAGCCGCGCCACTCACCCGCTGGAAGCCGAGCTGATGGCCTTCATCCGGACCGGCGAGGCGCTCGATCGCGCCAGCCCGGCTGGCGAATATTCCGCCCGCAAACACCACGACAAATCCGCCGAAACGCTGCGCCATGCGGCCGAGAAACTCTTTGGAATGGAAAGGAAGTTCAAATGAGCCGGATCAAGACGCGCGGCGCGAACCTGCCCGTGCCGCAGAACAAGGATGAAGCCGCCGAGGCGGTGAAGCGGATTGGCGTCACCAGCCGCCAGATCGCGCGCATGGAGGCTGATCTCAACGATCAGATCGCCGAGATGAAGAAGCAGGCCGAGGAAGCCGCAGCGCCCCTGCGCGATCGCAAGGACGAGCTGACCGAGGGCCTGAAGCTCTGGGCCGAGGCGAACCGCGAGAAGCTCACCGATGGCGGGCGGGTGAAATCGGCCGATCTCGGCACCGGAAAGATCAGCTGGCGCTTTCGTCCCCCGAGCGTGCGTCTTTCCAAGGTGGACGCCATTCTCGAAGCCCTGAAAACCCTCGGCCTGCACCGGTTCATCCGCGTGAAGGAAGAGCCGAACAAGGAGGCGATGCTGGCTGAGCCGGAAATCGCCCGCACGGTCTCGGGCGTTTCGATCGGCACCGAAGGCGAGGATTTCATCGTCGAGCCGTTCGAAGTTGAACTCGCTGCCGGAAAGGCGGTGGCATGATGGCCTCCGCTCATTACGCCTACATTGAGCGCACCTACGGCTCGACCTTCAAGGTCGGCTTGCGTGTCCGGCACACCGTCACCGGCAAATCTGGCATGGTGACCCGAGAAGACTTGTCACAGGCGCACTACGTCCAGGTTCGCTTCGATGACCGCAAGTTCTCGGTGCCGTGCCATCCGAAAGAGCTCGTGATCGAGGCCCATGAGGCCGCGAAAGGCGGTGCGGCATGAGCGCCCCGCAAATCACACGGCCATTGTCTCCCGAACTCAACCGACTTTGGAGTGAATTCCGGGCCAGGCTCGACGCTGCATCCGCACCCTTCACGGGTGGAAAGCCCCTCGCTCTGCCTGCCTTTTATGCTCACGACATTCCGCAGCTTTCTGCCGAGATGACCCGGCAACTCTCGGCGATGCCCTCAAACACAGCGGGTCAGTTTCATCAGGATGCCGAGCGCCGTCTGATGATCGTTTTTACGAAAATGAAAGGCGGCACCCCATGACCGCGCTCGCTGTCACCATCGATATCGCGCCGATCGTCAAGCGTTCGGCCCTGCTGGAAGAACCCGAGGAGTTCCACGTGGGCGACCAGGTCCGCGTGCGCTTCGAGGACTGGCTCGGCATCGAGCCGCCGCACGAGCTCGTGGGCGAAGTCGTCGCGCTCTTCCTCAACGATCGCCTCAAGGTGCGGATCGGCACCACATGCTTCTCCGTGCCGGCCGAGGCCTGCACCAGGCTCGGGAGGGTGTGATGGCCCGCGCTCAGCACGATACGACACTTGAGGATTTCATCCAGCGCCGTGCCGCAAAGGATGGTGACGGCGCTTGCCGCGAAGTGATCGTGCGGCTGGACGAGCCTTTCTACATCAAATTGATCGACGCATCGCGCCGATATCGTCAGACGCCAGGCGCGCTGGCCGGGGATTACGTGCGGAATGGCCTCGCCGATATCAGCGGGTCGCTGAAAGCCCTGAAGGGCGCGCCCGAAGAGCCGGACGCGGAACTCGTGCTGGAACTCGCCGCCGAACGCGCCAAGGTGCGTGAGCTGGAAGCGGCTGTCTCCGCCCTGAAGGAGCGGCCGAGCGCGAACGAGGACACGATCCGGCATCTGATCCAAGAGCGGGACGGCTGGAAGAATACGGCCGAGGAGCTGCGCGGCCGATTGAGCGAGGTTCAGGACGCCAATGGCCGCCTTGCAGATGTGTTCGAGGCCAAGCTCAAGACGAGACTTGATCGCATTGCCGAGCTCGAGCAGGCGCTCCGGGAGGAGACCGCGCTGCGCGTCGGCGCGTTCGAACGCATGAAGGCTACCGAGATCGAGCGCGATCAATGGCGAGAGTGCGAAAGCGAAACGCAGGAAGCTCTTCAGGCCATTGGCGAAGAGTTCGGTGTGGATGCGGGAGAGCCGAGGATCGATGGCATTCGCCGCATCCTCATGCGGCTCCAGATCGATAATGACAAGCTGCTGACCGAGCTCGCGAGCTGCGCGCGGCCCTTGCCGCCGATCATTACCGTCACGGCCAAGCCAGAGCGCTCTCCGGCACTGAACGAGGCGCTCTCGCAGATGGCCACCAAGGCCGTTGCGGCCCTGCGCGAGCAAGCGAACCGTGGCCCCGAGCCCTATGGCCTCGATCGGCAAGCGGCCGAGGAAAAGCCGTCAGCGCCCGAAGCGCCGCTGACGTCCGCCTTCATCAAATTCTGTGTTGGCTATCACTGGGCGGGTCTTTCGGTCGAACAGATCGCCGCGATCCTGCGCTGCGATGGAGCCGATGTGCGCCGCGCCCTTAAGCCCACAGGGAGGGCTGCGTGATGGTGGCCTATTCGTTCAACAAGCGCTTCGCCGGGCCGATCCAGCAGGGCATCAAGACGCAGACTATTCGTGCCCCGCGCAAACGGCATGCCCGCGTCGGCGAAGCGGTGCAGCTTTATTGCGGCATGCGCACCAGCCGCTGCTTCCCGATCGTGTCCGATGTCATCTGCACGGAGGTGCTCCATGCCGAGCTGTCTTTCACAACCGACCGCGTGATCCTCCATACCGGCCGTGATGAAATCGGGGCGATGTCGGGACTTTTCGCGATCACGACATATGCCTCGCTCAACGAATTCGCGCGTCGCGACGGCTTCATCAGCTGGGCCGACATGAAGGCCTTCTGGCGCGAAACGCACGAGGAAGCGGCCGATCCCGATCTCTATTTCGATGGTGTGCTGATCAACTGGGGCGCGCCCTATCTCGCGCAGGTGGCGTCATGAAACCCGCCTTCGATCCGCGCAAGCGCCTGATCGCCCAGATCCATATCGCCAAGGCGCAACTCGGCCTTGGCGAGGCGGAGTATCGCGATCTCCTCACCGCTGCCACGGGCAAGGCGTCTTCGGCGCTCATGAACGCCGATGAGCTCGGCCGCGTCATTGAAGCGCTTGTGAAAGCCGGATTTAAACCGGCCTTCAAGGGTGCACCGGATGGCAAGAAATCGGCGCGCAAAGTGGTGCGTCTCATCTTCGGGCTCTGGACCGAATTGCACCGGCGCGGGCTGATCGAAACCGGATCGCGCCAGGCGCTCTTCGCTTTCGTCAAGCGTCAGGCTGATGTCGATCACCCCGATTGGCTCGATAACAAACAGGCCTCGGCTGTCGTCGAGGCGCTCAAAGCCATGCTCAACCGTGGGAAGGCCGCATAATGGCTTCCCGCGCCCTTCCCATCATCCGCCCCGTCGCGCCGCCGCTGATCCATCTCGGCGAGCGCGAACGGCTGGCCGAGGAACGGGTGGAGCTGCTCCAGGACCTTCAACGGCTTCCCGCGAACTCACGGCTCAGGCCTGGTCTCGAATATCGGCTGGTCAAGGTCACTTCGCGCTTGCTCGTGTTCGAGCCGGTGCGCGATGTGCCCGTGCGGCCGAGGGCAGACCTCGAATGAGCGCCCGTCCGCCCATTCCCTCCGTGCCGGATCACGCCGTTCTGCGATACCTTGAGCGCAAGCACGGGATCGATATCGAGGCGATCCGCCGCCATATCCGCGAACTCGTCACGCGTGGTGTCGAGAAGCAGGGCGATGCGGTCATCATCGAGGGCGTGAAATTCGTCCTGCGCGGCAACGTGGTGGTCACGGTTCTTGATCGACGCTGGCCGGCGCAGAAGCATCGGGAGGAGAGCCGCGATGCGTGAGCATCTGCCCGCCCTCCTCGCGGAGATTGCCGATGTCGCCGGGCTCGATGCCGCTCTGGCGATCGCGCAGGCCAAGGGCGGCATCAATGCCCGCTTCTGTTCGCGCCTCGGGCCGGAGAACTGGCTCGTCGAGGCCGTGGGCATGGAGAAGGCCAAGGTCATCTCCGATCACTTCACCTCCGGGCGCGGGCGCATCGAGTTCGATATTCCCCTGGGGCCGACCAGCAGCTACAAGCAGGCCATGCTGGCGCGCGCCAGGGCGATGCAGCGGGCTCTTGCCTCGGGCGAGACAACCAACCACACTGCGCGCTCTGTCGGCATCACGCGCCGCTCGGTGCAGCGCTTCAAGCTGCGGCTCGCCGAAGACGAAGACCCCGATCAGCGAGACCTGTTCTGACCCGGAAATGCGGGCGACTGCGACGCGCGTCGCAGCCCTAGAAATCACCGAGACAGGCGAGCGTGGCGATGACCTTCCGACATTGCGTCGGAGACCCGTCATCCCGGAGCCGCGCCATGTCTCTCGCCAAAGCTGTTGCCAAAGCCCCGCATCTCGCGAACTGGATTTTGACGCCCTGGCTGAAGGCCGCGATCGAGGAGATCGGGCAGGCCGAGGTCGCGGGCGCAAAATCGAACCCGCGCATCATGGCCTATCGCCAGTTTGCCGATATCAAGATCGGCGGCGATGACAGCGTCGTGCCGTGGTGCGCGATCTTCATCAATGCCGTGCTCGCGGTGGTGAAGGTCAAGGGCTCCGGCTCGGCGATGGCGCGCAGCTTCGTCAAGCACCCCGATTTCGTCCGGCTCGAGAAGCCGGTGGTCGGCTGTATCACGGTCATCTCGTCGTCGCGTGGCCCGGCCTCTGGCCATGTCTTCTTCTACACCGGCGAGAACGCGCTGTTCCTTCAGGGCCTCGGCGGCAACCAGAATGACAGCGTCTCGATCGAGATGTTCCAGAAGGCCAAGCTCGTCGGCCATTTCTGGCCGCGGGGCGTGCCGCTGCCACCCGCGCCCTTCGACCAGCCGGTGCGCCTGGCGCGCCCGCTTCTCCCGCATGAGAAGAAGGCGGTGCGCGATGCGTAACTGGCTCGATCGGCTCCTGGGCTTCGTGCTCATCATCGCTCTTGCGCTGGCCCTATTCGGTCTCGTCTCGGCCGGTCGTGCAAAGGCCCACTCCTTCTATCCCTATGAGTGCTGCCACGATCAGGATTGCTGGCCGATGGGCCGGGGCGAGCGCGAGCCGGACCCGGTTCTCACGCCGCAGGGCTGGCGGCTCTTTGATGGCGAGATCGTCGCCTTTGCCGATACCCGCCCCTCACCCGATGGGCGCTTCCATGTTTGCCGAAAGGGCGGGGCGGCTGAGGGAGCCGTTATCCGCGCAAGCGGCAAGCCGTGCCTCTGGGTTCCGCCGCAAGGATCATGATCATGGATGAATTCAGCGACCATCAACTCGCCTTTGACCAAACGCTCGATGAGGCGATCGAGGTTGGCGACAATTATCTCACGCGCTCCGAGATGATCGCCGTGCTGGAGGCAAAACTCGCCACGCTCAAGGCGGAGCGGCTCGATGGCTGAGCTCGAAAAGCCCTCCTATTCGACCACGAAAACCGCGATGTGGATCTCCGGCTTCTGCGCCTGGGCACTCGTGTTCATCGTCGTGGTCGGCGGCGTCGGCGGTTCCACGGGCGCGCTGGCGCTCGCGCCGACCGTGATCCCGGCCATGGTCGCGCTGATTGTGGCTTTGCTCGGCGTGCATCGTGCCTTCGGCTCGATCGACATGCGCACCATCGCTGGCCAAAACCGCGCGCCGCGCAAGCGCCGTGAGCCGCCAGAGCCGAGGGAGGAGCCGGCATGATTGGCTTTCTCACCGGTCGCGCTGCCGTTGAAGGTGCGTTCAAACTCTCGCGCGGGCTGCTCCTCGGCCTCGTCTTCGCGGGCCTCTTCGCAGCCGGAGGCCTCGGCTTCTGGCGCGGCATGGTCGCGATCGAACGCATGGTCAAGACAGCCAGCACTCAGGCGACCCAGGCGGCCAATGATCGTTGCGACGCGGCGCGCGAGGCGTCGAATGCCCTCGCACAATCCGAACGCGCCCGCGAGGCGATCGCCGCTGCCGAGGCCTCGTCACGGGCCGAAGCCACGATCGCCGATCTGACGAAATCACTCACCGAATGGGAGAGCCGGAATGCCAAACGCGCGGATGCTGGCCAGAGCTGCCTTGGGCCTGATGATCTCGCTGAGCTTGAGCGCCTGCGCAACCGGGGTCGCTGAGGTGAAGGAGCGCGTCATCTTCACCCCGCGCAGCGTGCCCGCCAGTGCCAAGGTGCCGTGTGATGCCCCGAGCCCGCTCGGCAAGGGCACGATCGGCGATCTGCGCCTGGCGCTCGCCCGTGACGGCCAGGCGCTCAATGCCTGCGAGGCGCGCCGCAAGGCTGCCGTGGAGGGCGCGCCGTGAGTGATGTCGCCGACATGGCCGAGGCGCGGATCGACCGCGAGCGTGCGAGGCTCTCCGGCCTGTTGCAGGCCCGTGTCGCGCCCGTCGCGGCCACACATTGCGATGATTGCGCCGAGATGATCCCCGAGGCGCGCCGCGCCGCCGCGCCCTTCGCCACCCGTTGCATCCACTGCCAGGAGCGTTTTGAGAGGCAAGAGCTTTTCGGGAGGAGTGCGTGATGCCCGAGAATGCCATCCAGTGGATCTCTGCCGTCAACGGCCTGATCACGATCGGAACCCTAGTTTTTGTCTGGCTCACCCGCTCGGGTAAGGAAGCCAACGAGAAGGTGGCAGCGCTGGATGTGCGCCTCACCGCCGCGATCAAGGACCGTGACGCGAAGATCGACTTGGTCGAGGACCGGATTTCCCGCGTCGAGGGTGAGCTGAAGGGCGTCCCGGATCGCGACAGCGTTCACAAGATGCAGATCGAAATGGTGGCGATGCGTGGCTCGATCGATGTGCTCGCCGAGCGGCTGAAACCAGTGCTGGCGATCACAAACCGCATGCAAGAAGCCATGATCGAGGAGCGCAAATGAGCACGATGGATCGCATCATCCGCGAGGATGCCCGGCTGATCATCCTGAAGGCGCTCGTCGAGCAGCCAGACGGACGGCTGAACTCCGATCTCTTGCGCGAAACGCTCTCGACTTTCGGCATCTCCAAAAGCCGCGATTGGGTGCATGACGAGTTGCGCCATCTCGCCGAGCTCGGAGCAGTGAAGGTGCATGAAATAGGCTCGGTGCGCGTGGCCGAGCTCACAGCCAAGGGCGCGGATCACGTAGCGCGGCGCATCTTGATCGAGGGCATCAAGCGCCCGTCGATGCCGGAGGCGTGAGATGATGGAGCAGCGGGGTCGCGGCCGTCTCTCCTCGCTCGATCTCCTGCCCGAGGAAGCGCAGGACGATCTTGTTTGGGCGTGCCAGCAGCTCGCAGAGCGCCAGCGCACTCAGGCGGATATCCTGTTCGAATTCAACGATCGCATCGCGGTCAAGGGGATCGAGCCTGTTTCGAGATCGGCGTTCAACCGCAAGGCCATCCGCATCGCGGCTGCCACACGCCGGCAGCGCGAAACCCGCGAGATTTTCTCGGCGCTTTCCGGCGACATCGACCCGGCCCGGATCGACGAGCATTCGATCGTGCTCGGCGAATTCCTGAAGACGCTCATCTTCGAACTGCTGCAGCCGGGGGCCACGGAACTCAATGCGGACGATGCGCTCAAGCTTTCGCGGGGCTTCAAGGAAGTCATGGTGGGACAGAAAGTCTCTTCTGATCGCCGTGCCAATGAGGAAGAACGAAAGAGAGAGGAGCAGGCGCGCGAGAAGACCGCAAAGGTCATCGAAGCCGTCGGCCATGCGAAGGGCCTTACAACCGATACAGTCGAGGCCATCAAGCGCGAGGTCCTCGGCATCCGCAAGGACGGCCCATGAGCGCGCCACTGTCCCGCGAGGAATGGGCGAAGATCCGCGCGGCTTCCCAAGAGGCCATGCTCGCGCTCGATATCCCGCAAACCGATCTCCTACTCGGCTATCAGAAGCGGGCCGTGCATCTGCTCGAAACGACGGCTGTTCTCGTCGTTGAGAAGAGCCGGCGCATCGGCTTCACTTGGGGGCTCGCGGCCTATGCCGTTTTGCGCGCGTCCCGAGAACGCGCGGCGCGCGGCTATGACGTGATGTATATCTCTTATTCGCAGGAGATGACCCGCGAGTTCATTGACGCCTGCGCGATGTGGGCGCGGGCTTTCGCGCTCGCGGCCAGCGATACCGGCGAGTTTCTGTTCGACGATGTCGACGAGGCGAACCCATCGGAGACGCGCCAGATCAAGGCCTTCCGCATCCAGTTTGCATCAGGCTTTGAGATCCTCGCTCTCTCCTCGGCCCCGCGATCTCTGCGCGGCAAGCAGGGCTGCGTCATCGTCGATGAGGCTGCGTTCGTTGACAGCCTGGCCGAGCTTCTGAAGGCCGCGCTCGCCTTCCTGATGTGGGGTGGGCAGGTCATCGTCGTCTCGACGCATGATGGCACCTCAAACCCGTTCAACGAGCTCTGCCAGGATATCCTCAAGGGCCGAAAACCTTACGCCCATATGCGGGTGGATTTTGACCAGGCGCTGCAGGAAGGGCTTTACCAGCGCATCTGCCTTGTGACGGGTAAGGAATGGTCGCCGGAGGCCGAGGCGCAATGGCGCGACGAGATCCGCGCCTTCTATGGCGATGCGGCCGAGGAAGAATTGGATTGCGTGCCCGCCCAGGGCTCAGGCGTCTTCTTGTCGGCCGCGATGATCGAGGCGCGCATGTTCGATGCGCCCGTGCTCCGGCTCGCCTTGCCACGCTCGTTCTTCCAGCTCCCGGCGAAACAGAAAGAGAGCGAGATCGCGGCCTGGATTGCCGATTATCTCGACCCGGTGATCCAGCAGACGATCGACCCCAATCTCCAGTCGGGCTTTGGCATGGATGTGGGCCGCTATCGCGACCTCTCGATCCTCGCGCCGATCCAGGTGATGCGCACCTTGAAGCGCATCGTGCCTTTCCTCGTTGAACTCGATCGCGTCCCCTTCGCCCAGCAGAAGCAGATCGCTGTGCATGTCCTCAAAGCCTTGCCGCGCCGCATCGGTGCGCGGATCGATGGCACCGGCATTGGCGCGGGCATCGCCGAAGATCTCGAAACCGGGCAAGGCACGGAGACGATCAAGATCACAACCGAGTGGTATCGCGTTGAGCTGCCGCCGCTCAAGGGCGCGTTCGAGGATGACGATATCCTGATCCCGAGAGATGCCGAAGTGCTCGCGGATCTGCGCGCGCTCAAGATGGTGCGCGGCGTGCCGATGCTGCCGGCTCTGCGTGTCAAGGCCGAAACGGGCGGCACGCGCCACGGTGACGCAGCGATCGCGATCGCACTCGCCTATGGCTCGACGCGGGGCGAGGCCGGGCAATTCGGCTACCAGGGCGTGAGCAAGAACCCGGCTGTCGATGATGATCCGGATGAGTATCCCGATGAAGGCGGCCTCTACGGCCGCCGTCGCGACGCCATCTATTGAGGAGAGAGAGCATGCCGATCCTCGATCAATGGGGCCAGCCCGTGTCATCCCGCGATCTCGTCAAGCCTGCCATGGGCGCGACGATCACCGGCGTGCGCGACACCTTCGATGATTTCATGGCCTCGCGCCTCACGCCGGCACAGATGTCACGCATCCTGCGCGATGCCGCGATGGGCGAGATGCATGATTTCCTCACCCTCGCCGAGGAGATGGAAGAGATCGAGACGCAATATGCGGCGGTGCTCTCCACCCGCAAGCGCGCGATCCAGTCCATTGAATTGCAGGTCGAGGCCGCTGGCGACAGTGCCGAGGAGATCAAGCTCGCCGATGCCGTGCGCGACCAGATCGCGGATCACCCCGGCACTTATGACATGCTCGGCGATATGCTCGATGCCCTCGGCAAGGGCTATTCGGTGATCGAGATCGTCTGGGATGTCGAGGGGCGGCAATGGCGGCCCGAGCGCTTCGAGCATCATGATCCGCGTCTCTTTCAGTTCGACCGCGAGACGCGAAAGCAGCTCAGGAAGCGCGTTCAATCCGATTTCAACGGTGCGCCGCTGGAGCCCTACAAGTTCATCCGTCACGTGCCGAAGCTGAAATCCGGCATTCCCGCTCGCAACGGCCTGGCGCGCCTCGCGCTCTGGACCTTCCTGCTCAAGACCTATTCCTTGAAGGATTGGGCAGCATTCCTCGAAGTGCATGGGATGCCGCTCCGCCTCGGCAAATACGGTGCCGGGGCTTCGGATGCCGACAAGCGCGTGTTGTTGAATGCGGTGCGCAATCTCGGGGCCGATGCGGCCGCGATCGTGCCCACAGGCATGGAGATCGATTTCATCGAGACCAAGGGGTTTTCGGAGAAGCCCTTTGAAGGCTTCGCCATGTATCTCGACAAGGCGCTCTCGAAGGCGGTGATCGGCCAGACCATGACCGCCGATGAGGGCGGGAGCCTGGCGCAAGCCAAAGTGCATGACAATGTCCGCATCGACATCAAGAAGGCCGATGCGAAACAGCTCAACGGCACCTTGGCGCGCGATCTCGTCCGGCCCTTCATTGATCTCAATTTCGGCCCGCGCGATCGATACCCGCAGCTCGTCATTCAGGTGGCCGAGCCCGAGGATATCAAGACACTCTCGGAAGCCTTGGCCAAGCTCGTGCCGCTGGGCCTCACGGTGCAGACAAGCGAGCTGCGCGATCGCATGGGCTTTGCTGACCCGGAGCCCGGCGCGGAGGTGTTGGGCAAGGCTCAGCCGCTGAAAGGCCAGAAGCCACAAGCGAAGCCACCGGCAGTGAAGCCGGGCGAGGCGCTCGATGATGATCCACCCAAAGAACCGAACCGTTACCATCTCGCGGGCTGCCCGTGCTGCGGGGCGGGGCCTCGCGCCTTCAATGCTGAAGGCGTTGAGGAAGACGAGCGCGACGAACTGGTCGCGGCGGCGCTGGAAGATTGGGAGCGGGATATGAGCCCGATCATTGACGCGATCGAAGCCGAGGCCAATAGGGCCACGAGCTATGAGGCCTTCGAGGCCGCGCTCAACCGGCTCACGGGTGACCTCCCGACCGGCTCTCTGGCGCGCCGCATCGCTATCGCCACCCTCAAGGCGCGCGGCCTGGGCGAGGTCTCCGATGCTTCAGGCCCCTAACGCGCGCGTTCAACGGGTTTTCAATCGGCTGGGCGGCAGCGGTGGAATTTTCCGACCCGTCGCCGCTCTCAGCAAGAACGGCCGTCCTGGGCGATTTCTGAGGCTCGCCTGAGATGGCGGATGACGGGCTCTTCAAGACAGCGCCGAAAGAGGTTGTCGATTACTTCGATCGCCGCCCCTCGGTGCCGACCTTCGACTGGCGCGACCTCGCCCCGCATGAGCATGCCCTCGCGCATACCGTCGCCAAGACCGCCGGCTTCAATGTGCTCGAGGATCTGCGCGGGGCGATCCGTAAGGCCGTGGTCGATCGCGTGCCCTACGAGCAGTTCCGTGATGAGCTGATCCCGCTCCTGCGCAAAAAGGGCTGGTGGGGCGAGAAGAAGGTTCCAGACGAAAAGACCGGCGAGCTCGTCAAGGCGCAGCTCGGCTCGTTGCGTCGCTTGCAGATCCTCTATTGGGCGAACGTCCATTCCGCGCATGCCGCCGGCGAGTGGCAGAGGATCGAGCGCAACAAGGAGTTTTTGCCCTACCTCACCTATGTCGCCTCGGTTTCGGAGAGGAAGCGGCCGCTGCATCTGAGCTGGGTCGGGATCACCTTGCCGGTTGAGGATGCCTGGTGGCGCTCGCATTATCCGCCCAATGGCTGGAACTGCAAATGCTCGGTGCGCCAGGTCGGCGATCGCGAGGCCGGGCGGCTCCACAAGCAGCATGGCAAGGACAAGGCCCCGCCGCTCGATGAGCGCGACTGGCTGAACAAGCGCACGGGTCAGACGGAAAAAGTGCCGGCCGGGATCGATCCGGGCTGGCAGACGAATAGCGGGCTCCTGCGCGACCGCACGATCACCGGGCAGCTGCAAGGCGCGCTCGACCGGATGCCAGAGGATGCGCGGCGCTTGGCGGTCGAAAAGCTCGCCGCTCACCCCGTGGCCAATTATGTGCGTGACACGCTCGGCGCGGTGAAGCGTTCGGAGCTGAGCCGTGAACAACAGCTCTTCTCGGCTGTCGTGGCCGAGCTGCCGGTTGCCATTGCCAAGGCCATCGGATCGAAGACAACGATCGTGCGGCTCTCGGGTGACAATGCCGCCCATATCCTCGGCGATCATCCCGAGATCACGGGGCAGTTTCTGGCCGGCGTCGCCAGCCTGTTTGATGGCGTTGCGTTTCGGGATGCGAATGGTGTCGCGATCTTCAAGGAGATCGACGGGCAATTCTACCGCGTAAAGATCAAGCTCACCGGCAACGGAACGGAACTTTTCGTGACGACGCTGCATCGTTCACGTCGCGAGCAGCTGGAACGCTGGAAACGGACACGCGATCCAATCGAATGAAGGGGGTGCGGGCGGAGGGGCGGAGTTCTCCCTCGCGGCACAAGTCCGGGTGTCCTGCCCGCCCGCAAATCCTCTATAGACCTGTTCACCCGAAAAGAAAAGGACCGCGACGCGCGTCGCAGCCCTTTGATGCTTTCCACCGTTGCATCGTGCCCCCATGCAACCGCTTCTGTCCAGCCTCAATTCAGAAAAATCACTCGGCACCGCCTTGCGCGGCGTCGCCGAGGCGATTGCGCTCAATGCCGAGGGCAAGGCCCCGGATTGGGTGATGCTCTGGCCACAGGGCAGGCTGGTTGTGGGCCGCGACAAGCGCTCCTTCGTCATTCATGACCCTGAGGCGATCATCGCCGCGACCCGCCCGAAACTGCCGCTGCTCGTCGATTACGAGCATGATTTCGATGTGCGTCGCCCAGGCGATGAAACGCCTGCGGCCGGATGGATCGAAGAGCTTGAAGTGCGTGACGGCGCGATCTGGGGCCGTGTCGAGTGGACGCCCAAAGCCGCGAACGCCATCGCCGATCGTGAATACCGCTTCCATTCCCCGGTCTATTTTTACCGCCGCGACAGCGAGCCGATGCAGGTGATCGCCATTGGCGGCGCGGCCCTCACCCACAATCCCAATCTCGGCTTCACCGCCCTCAACAGCGAACAGGAAAGCGTTATGGACAAGGAACTCGCCAAGGCTCTCGGCCTTTCGGAAACCGCTTCTGTGGCCGATGCGATCATCGCCGTGAACGCGCTCTCGACCCCGGCCCTTACGAAATATGTGCCGCGCGCCGATTACGATCAGGCTCTGGACCGCGCGAAGAATGCCGAGCAGAAGCTCGCCGCGTTCGAAACGGCGCAGGCCCAGAACGCGGCCGAGGCGCTGATCGACAAGGCGATCGCCGATCGCAAGATCGCGCCGGCTTCGCGCGACCATTACCTCAAGCTCGCCGTCAACAGCCGCGCCGATGTCGAAGCGCTGCTCGCCACCACGCCCGCGATCCTCCCGGCCGGTGAGGACAAGGGCCTGGCGAACGGCGATCCCGCCGGTCAGGCCGGTGCGCTCTCGCCCGCCGAGAAGGCGATGTGCGCAGCCGTCAATATCACCGAAGAGGCTTTCCTCAAGGCGCGCGGCTGATCGCGCGCTCACCCCTCCCATTCAAGGATTTGTCCCATGCCGCTCGCCAAAGAACGCAATTCCATCCAGCTCGGTGACGGGCTCATCCGTGAAATCGGCGTCAAGGCCAATGTCATCATTTATGCCGGCGCGCTCGTCGTGAATGATGCGGGTGTCGCGGCTCCGGGCCGCACGGCCACCGGCCTCGTGGCCTTGGGACGCGCCGAGCAAACCGTGAACAACACGGGCGGGGCCGCCAACGCCCAGCGCGTCCGGGTGCGCCGGGGTGTCTTCGGGTTCAAGAACCAGGCCGATGATCTCGTCGTCGCCGCCGATATCGGCAAGGATTGCTTCATCGTCGACGATGAGACCGTGGCCAAGACCCACGCGACCAATACCCGCTCGATCGCCGGCAAGGTCTTCGCGATCGACGGCGACACTGTCTTCGTCGACTTCGCCTAAATCCCCGCCGGGCGCGGGGAGCGCCAGTTGTTCCCCGGCCCTTGCCACCCGTCTCTCAGGCTAGGACCTCAGACATGATTATCACCCGCCAGAGCCTCACGCTGCTCAGCACTGCCTTCAAAGCGAGTTTCCAGACCGGCTTCGGCGGTGTCGCGCCGATGTGGGAGCGGATCGCAACCCGCGTTCCCTCGACCACCGCAGTTGAGGAATATGGATGGCTTGGAGCCTTCCCCGGCATGCGGGAATGGATCGGCGAGCGCCAGATCAAGAACCTTTCGCAGCACGGCTACAGCATCCGCAACAAGCCGTTTGAGATGACCGTCTCCGTGCCTCGCCCATCAATCGAGGATGACCAGTACGGCATCTACGCGCCGATGATGCAGGAGATGGGCCGCTCGGCTGCGGAGCATCCGGACACGTTGGTTTATGGCCTCCTGAAGAACGCGTTCTCGACAAATTGCTACGATGGCCAGTTCTTCTTTGACACCGATCACCCGGTGATTGGAGCCAATGGTGTGGAGCGGTCGGTCTCGAACATGCAGGCCGGCTCCAACCCGGCCTGGTTCCTGCTCGACACGCGACGCGCGCTGAAGCCGCTGATCTTCCAGGATCGCAAGAAGCCGGAATTCGTCGCCAAGGATGATCCGGCCGACGATCGCGCCTTCAACCGCAACGAGTACGTCTACGGTGTCGATAGCCGCTGCAATGTCGGTTTCGGCTTCTGGCAGATGGCCTATGGCTCCAAAGCCGAACTCACCGAAGCCAACCTGCAGGCGGCTTACACGGCGATGACCACGCTGAAGGGCGATGAGGATCGCCTGCTCGGCATCCAGCCGAACCTTCTGGTTTTGGACCCCTCGCTCAAGTTCCGTGGCGACGAACTCCTGCAGGCCCAGAACAAGGCCAATGGTGCCAGCAACATCATGAAGGGTCTCGTCGAAAGCATCGCTCCGGCCTGGCTGGCCTGATCGACGCGCCCTTGAAGCCGAGCCCCGGACCGGTTGCGCGTGCCGGGGCTTCCTTGAAGGACGTTTCAACGCCGATTGAAGGAGGCCGATATGGCCAAGACGAAAGCCGAGACTGGCACGGAAACCGAGGCTCCGCGTTTCGTGGTGACGATCACGGCCCCCTCTGGCCCGCGCCGTCGCGCCGGGTTCGCGTTCGGCAAGGAGCCGGTGCATCTGACCGACGCCGATCTCGACGAAGAAAAAGAGAAGGCGCTGACCGCAGACCCGCAGCTTGTGATCCGCCCGTATCGGGAGCCCGAGCCGGAAGCAAAGACCGAGGCCTGATCGATCCCGAAGCGAAAGCATCACGGCAAATCTGACCGGCGTCGTGCCAACGGTGGCGCTGGCGGGCGATGCGAGTAGGCGTGGTCCCGACGCGGTTCGGGCTGACAGGGGTGAAAGGACCCCAAACGTTTCATCTCGGAGGCCCTGATGCCCTACATCGCGCGCGCCGATATCGAGGCGATCTACGGGACGGACAACCTCCTCCGGCTCATTCCCGATGGCATGAGCGCGGATGTGGTCATCAACCAGGCCATCACGCATGCCTGCGGCGAGGCCGATCTCTATGTCGGCGTGCAGCAGGCCGTGCCGTTGCTGGTGGTGCCGGATGGGCTCAAGGCCGCGATCATCGACCTCGCCTTCTATCGGATCGCCATCACGCATGACCGGCTGACCGAGGAGATGAGCGAGCGCGCCAAAACGGCGCGTCGGCTGCTGGAGAACATCGCAGCCGGCAAAGCCAGCCTCGGCGAAGGCCAGGTGAGCAGCGCCTCGGAAGCCACCGGCCCGAACTCTGTCGGCTCGCCCGATGGCGCGTATTTCGGCGCGCGTCCCCGCCTCTTCGGGAGGGACGCATGACCGCGCTCTTCACAATTGATGCCCGCTTTGAGGGGCTGGAGGCGGTTGATCGCGCTCTGGCGCGGCTCGATCCGCTCGATGGCCAGAACCTGCTCGAAGGCCTGGCGCGCATGATCCAGGAGCAGACGCGCCGGCGCATCCTGAGCGAGAAGACCGGCCCGGATGGCAGGGCCTGGAAGCCGAACCGCGCCGGCACCTCGACGCTTTACCGCTCCGGCACCCTCGCGCGCTCGGTGGATTATTCCGCCACCAATGACGCCGCAATCATCGGCTCCGGGCTCATCTATGCCGGTGTGCATCAGAACGGCGCGGTGATCCGCCCGAAGCGCGCCAAGAGCCTGGTCTTCCGGCTTGGCAATAAAATGATCTTCGCGAAAAAGGTGACCATCCCCGCCCGGCCCTATCTCGGGATCTCCAGCGAGAATGCCGAGGATATCCTCGACGCTGTCGCGACCTTCCTGCGCAAAAAGCTCGGGGGCGGGTGATGACGCGGATCGAAACCCATCTCGCCGCGATCGAGGCCTGGCTCCTCGCGCTCCAGCATTCTGGCGCACCCATCGTTAGGGAATGCAAGCGCCAGCTCGATCTCGTCGATGCCGAGGATATCGAGAAGCAATCGTTCAAGGCTCCGGCCGCGTTCCTCGTGCTGCCGCGCTTCCGGGTGACGCCTCGCCCCGATGGCGGGCGTGACGTGTTGCTCGAAATGTTTATTGCGATCGCTTCGCGCGGCACCGCAACGAAAGACATCGATGCCGATCTCATCGGCCGCGCCCTAACGCTCGCCTCGGCGCTTGATGATCAGGATTTCGGCCAGACCGAATGCTCGCCTGCGAGTGATGTCGAGGCGCGGCCGGTTTTGTCGGCAGCAATGGAAACCAAGGGCCTCGCTGTGGTGGCCGTCTCCTGGCGGCAGATCCTCTACCGCGTCACGCCCGCCAATGCCGGTGTCACCGGCCTTCTCGATGCCTTCGGTGCCGGTGGCCCATCGCGCGGCTCACCGCAGCTCTTCGAAGAGCTCTTGGTCGATGAGCTCACGGACGACGAGCAGGCGATCGTCGAGGGGTGGACCCCATGAGCGCCGATTTCGAACTGATCGCCGAAGAGTTTCGCGATCTGCGGCGCATCAACGCCCGCATCGAGCGCAAGCTCGCGAGCGTCGCGATGATCGGCAAGGTCATCGAGCGCCACGGCGACAAGGTGCGCCTCGAATTCGACCAGAAGGATGCCGCGACCGGCAAGCCCTTCCGCTCGCCCCTGGCGCGCATCGGGGCTTCGTCCGGCTCGGGCAGCAACGGGCATAAGGAGCGCAACCGGCCTGCCATCGGCGAGACCATGCTGCTGATCTCACCCAATGGCGAGATCGGCGCGCATTCCCGCGCCTATCCCTATGGCCCGACCGATGACAACCCGGAGCCCTCGGGCGATGACGAATTCGACCGCGTGTTTGAGCACGGCAATGCCCGCATCGCGATTATGAACGGCAAGATCCGCGTCACGGTGGGCGAGAGCGGCTTCGAGCTGACCGAGGTTGAACTCAAGATGCTCGGCGTGTTCCGGGCGAAAGACGGCTCGCGCCCCGCCCATTATGCCGGCGGCATCGATACAGGCGGCGATTTCGCCATCGACGGCAATTCCAAACTGCTCATCTGAGGAGAGAAGCATGAACGACCGCAAACCCTACAAGACAACCAGCCCGGAGATCGAATGGATCGCCGGGCGGCGCGTGCAGGATGGCAAGATCGAACTGACCGACGCCGAGGCCCAGCATGACCTCGCACGTGGCAACATCGAGCTCGATCTGCCCGAAGAGCCCGCGAAGAAATCGGCGCTGCGCCTGACCGAGAAGGCCGATTGAAATGCGCGCCGGCATGGATGAGCGCACCGGGCGGTTGGTGACAGGCTGGGATCATGTGCTCATGATCATCCGGCGCTGCCTCTCCACGCGCCCGGCGACGCTCGTTCTGCGCCGGCCCATCGGCTCGGATGTGCCGGGCCTGCAAGACCAGAATATGAGCGCAGAGACAATCCTGCGCCATTACATCGCGATTGCCCGCGCTCTCTCGCCGCTCAACCCGAACTGGGGTGAACCGGGCTTCCGGCTGCGCAGCATGCAGGTTGAGCTCGCGGCCAATGGCTCGGCCATCTTCCGGATGGCGGGCGATTACTACCCGCGTGGCCATCTCGGCGATTACTCGGAAACGCAGCGCGTGGAAACCGCCCTGCCTCTACGGGAGATCGCGGCATGAGGATGATCGATCTCTCGCGGCTGCCGCCACCCGATATCCTTGAGGTGCTCGATGCCGAGGCCTATCTCGCGACGCTGAAAACCGCGTTCACCGCCCATTGGAACACGATCCGGGGCGACCGGCTGGCGATTGATACCCTGGCGCTGGAGCATGAACCGATCACCGGCCTGTTGCGCACGGTGGCCGAATTGCGCCGCTTCATGACCGGGCATATCAATGATGTTGTGAGAGCCTTGCTCGCGCCGCTGGCACAGGGTGCGGATCTCGATCAGATCGCCGCCGGCGTCAACCTCCAGCGCCTCGTGCTCACGCCGGCGAGCGGCCAGACGCCAGCCGTGCTCGAAGGCGATGCCTCGCTCCTGCGGCGCTATCTCCTGGCTTTCTCGCGGCCTGCGGCGGGTTCACCCGCGCGTTATCGCCTCGAGGCGTTCACGGCGCTGCCGATCCTGCATGATATCGCGGTGATCGGCCGCGCGGTGCATGGCCGGCGCGGTGATGTCGATCTCGTGGTGGCCGGACCCGAGGGCCGCGATCTCACCAATCCCGAACTCGCGACCATCACGGCGGCCGTGCAGGCCGAGGATGTGAAGCCGGAAGCCACCAGTGTGGCGGTGTTGCGCGCCACGCGCCGGCTCTACAGCTTGAGCGGCCGGATCGTGCTGCCGACAGGGCCGGACCCGGATCTCGTGCGGGCCGAGGCCACGGCCCGGGTTCGCGCAGCCGGGCGTGAGCGGTTGCAGATCGGCGCGGAAATGCCGCTCGAACGCCTGACCGGCGCGGTCTATGGCCCCTCGATCCAGCGCTTCGATCGCCTCGATCCCTCGACCTCGATCCCCGCCGATCCCTACACCATTCCGATCCTCACGGCCGTGACGCTTGCTACGGAGGTCTCGGCATGACCGCCTTGCGCCTCCTGCCCCCCAACCGGACCCGCCTTGAGGATGCCGTCGCCGGCGCAATCGATGCCGTGTTGCCGGGGCCGATGCCGATCACGGCCGCGTTCCAGGCGAACCTGACACCCGTGTCATTCCTGCCCTGGCTTGCGGCCCATCGCGGCGTTCAATTGTGGTTCAACGACTGGTCTCTGGCCCGAAAGCGCCAGATCGTTGGGGATCAGACGCTCGGCTGGTCGATCGGCACGCGCTCCGGTGCGCGCCGGCATCTCGCCTATGTCGATGCGACGATTGTGGATGCTGTGGCTTATCCGAACGCCTATTGCGTGGAAGCGATGGCTGTGGGTTCGGCTCCGATCGAGCCCAGCCCGTTTTTGGTCACCTATCTCGTGCGCGTGCCCATCCCCATGCCCGATCTGGCGGAGGTGATCGGCAGCACGCCGGTTGGGGCCGGCTTTGTCGCGGTGGAGAATAGCGAGCCGGTGCGCCGGGTCTGTGCGGCCATGCGCGTGGCGAGAGCTCCGGAAACCGAAGTCGAAATCGAATTCCAGAACCACCGTCCCGCTGAGGCCGGAGACAGCTTCACGGCTGGCTCGAACCTGACCGCGGGGTCTTACGTCCAGATCACGAGGCTTGGCACCCAATGAAACGCACGATCATCAACCCGAACGAGTTCGCCACTGCGGCTGACCACAGTTCTCATGGCGTTCATGCTGTCGAGATGGTGCGCAACCTGACCGATGGCGTCGCGGGCTGGCCTGCCCATTATTCGCGTGTGACCGTGAGCCAGCAGGCCGCCACAACGGCGCGGATCAATCCCGGCCGGCTCTTCGTCGGCGATACGCTCTATGATCTCGACGACGCGTTTAATGTTCCCCTGCTGGATCGGGTCGCGACATCGCCCGGCGATACAGTCTGGATCGCGCTGATCCTGCGCGGCCTCGTCGTGACAGACCAGGCGATCCGCACCCGTCGCGTCTCGATCGACCCGCCTGTCAATGAAGCGCAGAGCGGCGATAAAACGGTGCGCTACACGATCGAATGCGTCCCGCAATCCGGTGTCGCAGGGCCAACGCCGCTGAAGCCGGTAACGGCTACCAATACCTGTGTCGTCGCCTGGGTGCTGCTCAGCACGACACAGATCGTCAACATTGAGATGAACGCGCCGCATCGCGCCAAGACGGTCTATGAGGTCGAAGGGCGGTTGACCATTGTCGAGGGGCGGATTGACGCTCTTCTCGAGACGACGAACACCCTGCGTGGCGATGTGGTGGGCCTGACGCGCCGCCTTGAGAACCTGCCTTCGCCCGATATCACCTTCCAGCTCCAGCGCCGCGTGGCCGGCCTGTCGCGGCACGTCAACCCGACGATTGAGGGCGAACCGTTTTCGGCCTTCTTTGACAATGGCCTCGATCGAAGCGCCACCACGGGCAAGTGGGATCTGTCGCACCCCGAGTCCAATGTCCGTATCTGGCAGGGCATCCGGCATCCCTATGCCGCGACCAGCCAGGCGCGCATCGAGCTGTACAACCCGGCCAACCCGGATGTGACCGTGACGGGCGGTGTCTGCCTGCCGAAATGGACCGCGCAGCCGATCCTGACCGTGAGCGCGGGCGATGGCGCGGGCGTCGAGGATATCGCCGACCAGGAAGTGCAGGAAGTCCAGACCATCCAATACATGGTGTCGATGTCGTCGACCTCGTATGGCCCCTCCTTCAATTTCTGCGAGAACGCGCTCGAATATCAAGGGGCGCAGAACCGGCAGGTTGGCGACACGTTCTCGGCCGGCAACCGCTCCATTGCGATCACGGGTGTCGCGGATGTCGAGCATAACCGCGTGCAGCCCCCGGAAGTGCTGCGCGAGCACACGGTGTTCACCGGCCATGAGGTGATTACGAACACCTGGTCGGAGCCGCGCTGGCGCTATGTCACGCAGACCTACAGCTTCAATGGCAATCATCTCGGGCAGACCTGGCTCAACAACCAGCATGTCTATGTCGTGGGCTACGACATCCATTTTGCCCGCGTCTCTGGCTCCGGCGCTGTCTCTCTGACCGCGTGCGAAACGGATCGCACGGGCGCACCGCTGGTCAAGAAGGCGCTCGAAACGGTGGCTGTCGCCCATAATGCTCTGACGACTGGCCCTGTCCGCTTCTCGCATCGTCCCGCCTATTACGAGCCGGGGCGCTTTGCCTGGTGGCTCTCGACGCCGGGAAACCACGCGGTGCAGAAGGTGAGCGACAACAAGTTCGCCGAGGGCTCGATGTTCCGCTTCACGGATGGCATCTGGGCTACGCCAAGCGCGCGGGAAGACCTCACCTTCACGGTCTATGGCGCGCGGTTTGAAGCCACGCGCACGATCGTGCCGATGAAATCGGTGACGCTCGAGAGCGGCATGTCGGAAATCCAGATCCGCTATGCCGGCTCGCGGCCTCCACAGACCGAGCTGAGCTGGGAGATCCGCACGCAGGAAGGAGAGTGGGCCGGCCTGCGGGATAGCGGCGTCACGAGCCCGCTCATGAACCGCCCGGTGACGGTTGAGCTGCGCGCGATCTTCGTGGGCACAACGGCGGTGCAGCCGAGCATCACGCTCGATGCCGATGCGGTTGTCGTGGCCTCGCGCCCTGCCACCAGCATGGTCGCTGTGTCGAAGGTGCATAATTTCGGGGCGAGCTTCACGAATTTTTATGCCGAGATGCTGGTGGATGCCTGGGATGCGGCGCTGCATGCCGGCACGTTGCGCATGATCGTCGGCACCACGACCGTGACACCGCATACGACCTGGACCGAGCCCGATTTCGTGAACCCGCGCAAGGTGCGGATCAAGGCGAAGTTCACGCTCGGCGCGCCGGCCTCTTCCGGCCGCTTGCGGCTTACGCTCAGCAGCACCACGGCGAGCCGCGTCGCCTTTATCGACAATTGCGAAATGCGAGGGATCAACTGATGGCCAAATCACCGGCACCCCCAAAGCCAACCTACGAGCCCGACGCGCTTTACGCCGTCAGCATGACCCGCGCTGTCAGCATGGATGACGGGCGTCTTGTGCCGCAGCGAGATTACACCATGACCGGCGCAAGGGTGGCCGCCATCGTGGCGCTGCATGGCGAGGATGCGCTGGTGGCAACGCCCGTTGCGCCGGAGAGCGCCTGATGCCCATCGCACCCACACCCGCGAACGGCTATCTGATCGAGGCGGCGACCCGCCTCGATCCGCCGACGCTGAACAGCATTCTC
Organism: Rhabdaerophilum sp.; assembly: GCA_051654985.1. GTDB lineage: Bacteria > Pseudomonadota > Alphaproteobacteria > Rhizobiales > Beijerinckiaceae > Rhabdaerophilum. Next base: position 13,859 of record JBOFZC010000214.1, on the reverse strand, counting down.
AGCAGCATCCATGCGCGCCTCAACGCACGGGAAGCGGCCGATGTGAACGAGCAGGCCACGCTCGACCAGCTGGTCTCAACGGCTCTCGCCTATATCTCGACCACGATCGGGCCACAGATCGTCGCGACGAATGCGCAGTTGACGCTGCTTCAGCAGCTCGCCTCGGCGGCTGAGGATCGGATCGCGCAGATCAACAGCGGCGGCATTGCTGCGGCCAGCGTGACCGTTTCGAACATCAACGGCCTGAGCGCCACCACCACACAGGCCGCCTTTGCGGAGTTGCAGGCCGATATCACCACGCTCACTACCGGGCTTGCGGCCGCGGTGGCGGCGATCGCGGCTTTGCCAGCGGCGATCCCGCCGGCGTCCTACACCAGCGTGACGGCGAACATCGCGCTCGTGGCCGGCCAGCAGTATCGCCTGCGCGCCACGACGGGATCGGTCGTTCTCACGCTGCCGGCTTCCCCAGCATCAGGAACGACAATCCGCATCGTCGACGGTGAGACGGTGGGCAACGGCGCGACCTACACGCTGGCGCGGAACGGGCAGACCATCATGACATTCGCCGAGGACATGGTGATCGACACGCCCGGCATCAATTTTGAAATCTGGTTCAACGGCACCACCTGGAGGCTCAGATGATCACCGTCTCGCAATTCCTGCGCTCGACCGCGCTCAAGCCCGTTGCGGCCAATGGGCCGGGCTCGAACGGCTTCTGGCGGCGACAGCAATATTGGCTTCCGGGCACCTATACCTTCACGGCCCCGATCACCGGCTGGTATCTGATCGAGGCGATTGGTGCTGCCGCAGGGGCCTGCTTCAATTGGCCCGGAGCCTCAGGCGGTTACGGTCGCAAGCGCCTTTCCATGACGGCTGGGCAGACGCTGACGATTGTGGTCGCCACGGGCGGCACCGGCTCTGCCGATGGCGTTACCCCCGGACATGGCGGTACAACCTCCATCAGCGGCACGGCCGTCGGCGGCACGCCGCTTCTTATCCATGGCGCGACAGGGTCGACCACCGGCGGGGTGCAGGGCTGGCCATCTGGTCCCTGGGATGTCTTGTTCAGCGGTGCGGTGAGCGCGGGCACTTCCCGTGGGTCACCCTCCTCGGCCTCGCCCTTCGGCAATGGCGTCGCCACGACCTCTGCTGGCGGGCCGAGCTGGCAGTTTCCATCGCTCGCGAGCGGTGGCTCTGGCACGCACACTCCCAGTCTTCAGAACAAGGGAGGCGATGGCATCAAAGCCAAGGGTGCCACGCCTCCGCCTTCTGGCACGGGGGAGCTGGCTGAGGGCGGTCAGGCTGAACCGTTCTGGGGCCTTGAGAGCGTGGACAGCGGTGGCGGGTGCAGCGGTAACTCAGGGCAACCGGGCTCTGACGGTGGTCCCGGCGCGGGCGGTGGCGCAGGAAACGGCGCTCCGGGCGGGCGATCGGCTCTCGGTGGGGGGAGCGCCTGGGGCAACACCAGCTCCAAGCCGCCGAAGGCTGGCGATGGGGCAGGTGGCCAGGGCGGCACCGGCACGGGTGGCGATGGCGGCGACGGCTTTGTGCAAATCTTCTTTGATGAGGTGCAGTGATGGCGAAATGGGCACGCATGGACGGCAACAAAGTTGTCGAGACTTTCGAGCACGACACTAACCCCGTCGCGCTTTTCGATCCGGCATGGGTGTGGATTTCCTGCCCCGCGCAGACCGTGCAGGGCTCGACCAAGAGCGGCAGCACATGGACGCACCCCGCGCCCGAGGAGCCGGAGCCTGTTGGGCCAGCGGTGCCGATAAAACGCTCGAAGGTCTCGCCGGTCGAGTATTTCTCGCTCTTCACGCCGATCGAGGAATTCAACATCCGCGAGGCATCGGCCGGCCAGACAGACCCCGCGAAAATCCTCAACATCTTCCTGCGCCGGCTGGATCACCCGAGCCTTGCGCAGATCGACCTCGCATCAACGCAGGTTCAGCAGGGCCTCGGGCTGTTGGTGTCGATGGGCCTGATCAGTCCGGCCCGCAAAGCCGAGATCGAGCAGGGCGTCTGATGTCCGCCTTCACGGGCGCGTTGAGGATTGCCACCCTCGACGCGGATTGCCGCGTCTGGCGGCTGGAAGAGCCCTTGCAATATGAAATCGGCGCGCTCGGTTCGGGCGCGCTGATCATCGTGCCGAAGGGGTTCGAGACGGACGGCGCGAGCATCCCTCGGTTGCTGCAAGGCATTCTGCCGGCATGGGGACGGTGGAGCCGGGCGGCGATTATCCATGACTATCTCTGCCGCGCGATTGATCAGGCCAGCCCTGTCGGTGTGCGCGGCTGGGGCATCGTCGGCCAACGCAAACAGGCCGATGACATCTTTCACGAGGCGATGATCGTCTCCGATGTGCCGCGCCCGCTCGCCTTCATCATGTGGGCGGCGGTGAGACTGGCCGACAGGTGGCCCGTGCTGAGAGAGGCGAGTGCTTAAAGCCAAAGGGCCGCGACGCGCGTCGCAGCCCTTTGGAACTTATCACCTTCGTAGCTTCATCCAGTTCCCTAGCGCTCGTCAAGAGCGGCCACGAACCGGAGAAGCAGCTCATGCCGGCAGTCGATTTCAACCACGGTGCGCGCGTCGTCCATGCTGGCGTGACGCCGCGCCCTGTTTCACTCGCGAATATGCGCCCGATCGGCGCGGTTCTGGTCGCACCGAATGCCGATAGCGCCTTTCAAGCCCGGTTTCCACTGAACCAGCCGGTGGCTTTGTTCTCGGACGAGACCGAGAAGCTGCAAGGCATCGGCACGGGCGGCAATGTCGCCGACATCTTCGACGCGATCGAAGACCAGGGCGTCGTCAGCGAAATTGTGGTGGTGCGCGTTGCACCGGGCACAGGTTCGACCCCACAGGCTATTCTCGAAAGCACGCTCACCAACATCGTCGGCTCTTCCACGAGCCTGACCGGCGTTCACGCCTTTAAAGGTGCGGAGAGTGCCACAGGCACCCGGCCCAGGCTCTTCATCGCGCCGGGCTACACTGACATGCGCGTGACAAACGGGGCGAACCCGGTTGTGAACGAGCTCGTTGGTGTGGCGAACCGGCTGCGCGGCATGATTATCGCTGATGTCGATGCGACGAGCCGGGATGCTGCCAACACGTGGCGCAACGATTTTCCGGCGCAGAAGCGGATTTACGGCATCACCCCGATGGGTAAGGTGTTCGTGAACGGCTCCTATGTTACCCGGCCCCTTTCGGGTCGCGTGGCGGCGCTGTTCAACAAGAAATGGAAGGAAAAAGGCGGGCCGTATTTCTCGCCCTCCAACCAGACGATCGGCGGCATTGGCGGCATCTCGCGACCGGTCTCGTGCTATGATGGAGAGCTCGATCACGAGGCGAACTGGCTCAACGAGCGCGGCCTGACGACTGTCATCCAACAGAACCTGCTCTGGGGGAACCGCACCCTCGGGTTCAACCAGGCGGCCGGCACCGGCGACGCAAACGACATGTTTGTCAATGTCGTCATCACGCAGGATGCGATCCACGAAAGCATCGTCCGCGCCTTCCGCTGGGCCATGGCGGAGAACATGAGCGCGCATCTCGGTGTGGCGATCATCGAGTCGGTGGATACCTTCCTCTCCTCGTTGCGCCGGGCCGGCGCGATCATTGGCGGCCGTGCATGGTTCAACAAATCGTTGAACAGCTATGCGGATCTCCAGTCCGGCATTCTGCGCGTTGAATTTGACGCCGAGCCCGCCGCGCCGCTCGAAAACCTGATCTTCGGCAGCCATCGCAACCCGTTCTACTACGAGGTGCTGGCGTCGGACATTCTCAAGCTTCTCGAACGCAACACGGGCTCTGCGGTCTAATCAGTGCTCGTTCAAGCCGGTTTCAACAGCGACAGGATATTGGCCATGCCCGATCTCTACACCTATGAGGGGTTCAACCTCTTCGCCATGAACGTCAACAAGAGCCTCGTGCTCAAGACGCTCAACACCGGCAAGCTGACCGAGAAGATGGAGAAGTTCCATCCCGGTTTCTCGAACATGGAAATCGAGCTCGGCATGGGGCTGGAAGCTCCAGCGTTCGAGTTCGAAACGGTGGGCGACGACATCGAAACGCTGGCTCTCTTCGGCTTCGGTGCCGGCACGGTGCAAAATTTCTCGGCCTATAAGGCGTCAAAAGGTCGGTACGAAGCCGGTGCCGTGCGCCAGACCATCATCAATGTGCGCGGCCGGCTCGTCTCGGCCGAGGGCGACAATATGGAGGGCGGCAAGCTTTCGGGCACGAAGTTCAAGGTCGCCGAGATCCAGCTCTATCGCCATGTTCACCAGGGCAAGTTGATCCATGAATATGACATTACGCGGGGCGGCAATACGAAGACCCGAGCCGAGATCAACGCTGCGCTCGGCATGTGAGCCCTGTGATGACCGATTGGGACAAGGACTTCCCCGCCGCAAGACCGACACCTGCGAGCAGCGCACCCGCCTTCACCGGCAATGTGCGCCGCATCCGCTTCCGCGATGATGAGCCGGTCGAGATCACGCTCCTGCATCCTCTCCTGATCGAGGAGGACGAGGAGACGCACGAGATCACGCAGCTCACCATCCGCCGCATCACCTCGGCCGAGATGATCGCCGTGGTGGAAAGCCTCGACGAGGAAGTCAGCGATGCCGAGTTGATCCGATATGTCACCGCCGCGATGGCGGGGGTGGAGATTGATGTTCTCGCGGCCCTTTCGCCCGATGATGCGGGGAGGGTGGCCACGGCCGCGCTCCCTTTCATGCCGGGCGGCCTCGTCGCCGCGATCGAACGGGCGAGGATCGCAGACGAGGCCAACGCCGAGAAGAACGTCGCGGCCTGAGAGCCGCCCGCGCCTATGTGGCGGCGGTGAGTGCGAATTTCTCGACGCCGCTGCCCGCTGTTCTCGAGATGTTGTGGGACGAGGTTCTCGCCTGGAATGAGGAAGCATCGTGACCGAGCTCAAGGCCTCCCTCGTTTTGCAATTGAAGAACATGCTGCGCGGCGGTATTGGCCAGGTGCGCGGCGAGCTGAAGGGCCTCAAAAGCGAGGCGCAGGGGCTGGGGACCATCAAGGGGCCGAATGCGGCCGGGATGGCAGCCTATGGGGCCGAGGCGCGCCGATCGACGATTGCGCTGCGCGAGCTGAAGCGAGAGCAATCGATCCTCGGTCGCGCTGGCGCGAGCGCAGGCCGAGTTGCAGGCAATACAATCCTCGCCGGGAGAAATCGGGCAGTCGCCGCAGTCGGCGGGGTTTATGGCGGATATTTGGGAACCCGTTCCACCGTTGGCGAGGCAGTCGCCTACGAGAAGGCGTTGGCCAATATCCAGAAGAAGGTTGATTTCGAGGACGTTCCGAATGGTCTCGATGGGTTCAAGCGCTTCATCGACGATGTGGCTCGAAAGGTGCCGTTGACGCGCGCTGCGATCGCCGAACTCGCTGCAGAGATGGGCGCTACCGGAATTTCTGCTGATCAGATGATGCGGGGGATGGGCGGTGAAGGGTGGCTGATGAAGGTAGCCAAAGCTGCCTACGGCTACGACATGGACCCGAAAGAGGCGGGCGAGGCCGTCGCCAAAATCCGGAATTCCAATGAGAAACTGAAGCGTGACGAAGGTCAAATGTCCGATGTCTTGGATATGATCAACTATGTGGGTGACAAGTCCGCCGCGAAAGAACGAGAAGTTATCGAATATTCCAAGAGAGCGGTGGGGCCGGCGACCGCAATGGGTGCGAGCATTCCAGGCACTATTGCTCTCGGGTCGGCTGCTATTGCAGGAGGGTTTCAGCCTGAAGTTGCCGCGCGGTTTAATGCCGCCTTTATGGCGAAGCTTCTGGGAGCCGAGAAAAAATCGCAGGGGAAAAAGGGAAAACTGAGCGAGTTTGGTGAGGCCCTCAAGGAACTCGGGCTTACTGGCGCTGAGGTCGAGAAGGGCATGGAAACAGATGCCGATAAAACGACACTCGACATTCTTTCGCGCCTCGCAAAACACAAGAAGGCCGGGAAGATAGCGCACGGCTTACTCGGCCAAGAATGGTTTGATGAAGGCCTGCGACTGAAGGAGATGCTGGACGATATTAACAAGTTTGCGGAGGACTTGAAGGACCCTTCAAAATTCCGTGGGTCGCTCGACAAGTCGTTCGCGATCGATAACGCGACAACCTATGCAAACTATATCCGAGCGATGAACGAGTTTAAGGAAATCACGCTCGATATCGGACAGAGAGCTCTTCCGACCGTCAACGCCGCCCTCAACACATTCCGCCAGCTTTTGAGGGATGGAGCGGAGAGCGATACGTATTTCAATCACCTCAGCCAGAGCGTTCAGGGTTTCGCGCGCGGTCTTGGGTATGGAAAGGAGAGCGGTAATCCCTTTCTTGATATGCTGAGGGATTTGGTTGGCATCACAAAAGATGTCGCAGGTGCGGGCGATCGTCTGGGCGAGACATTCGCCCAATGGGAAGCGCGAGGACAGTCGTTCTTAGCGCTTCTGGAAAAAATCAAGGTTGCCCTCGCTCCCCTTATGGGTGGGGAAAAGAAAAACGAGTTGGCCATTCCTGCTGACGCGTCGAAAGAGAGCATCGCAGAAGAGATGCGCGCCCTTTCTGGTGTTCGAAATAGGCCGGAATTCCAAACGGAAAAGCATCAACGGTTCATCGACAAGCAGTATCGCGAACTCGAACAGGAGTATGTGAAGCGCGGCGGGCAACCCGCATCAGCTCTCAGGAGCCAACTGGAGGAGCTTCGCGCCCAGCAAAAAACGATGCAGCCATCTCAGGCACTTCAGGACCCCAAGATACGCTCTCTTCTGCAAGCGCGAGGAGCAGACAACACTCCCGCGATTGAGGCTCAACGCGCCCGCATCGCTGAGCAGATACGTCAGATAGAGGCTGAGCTCCAAAAACTGGGTGGCGAGGCCGAGAAAACCGGCGCGGCCGTCAAAGACAAGCTCACCCTCGATCTCACTCCGCAAGGTGCCGCCTCGGCGATGAGCTACGCGCGGGGCCTGCTCGCCGGTGTGCCGGCCGTGGAAGCCGCCGCCGCAGCGCTGCGCGCGCCGATCATGACACCCGCCGCGCCCGTGCCAGGCAGCATCGGCACGCGGCCGACGAATGGCGGGGGTGCCACGGCCCCGGCACGGCCGACGCAGGTGACGGTGGCCGGCATCCATATCCATGGCGTGAGCGACCCTGACAGGGCGGCGAAGCGTGCGGTCAGCGAGCTGGCGCAGCGCATCCGCTCGGGGAACGAGGGCGCGCATCATGACGGGGTGACGTGATGGCGCTTCTTGCGATGAAGGATGGATCAATTGTCGTGGAGATCTGGCGGGGCGGGGTTGTCGTCTGTTTCAGCGGCAAGCCCCATCTTGATACCCGTGAAGATGCACTCGTAGATCATGGGCTCCCGATCGATCGGGACGCCATCCATGTCGATCTCCCGCTTGGCGACGCCGAGGAGATACCTCTCCATCGCAGCCCGCCAAGCGGTGCTTCCCTCGCGGGTATCCCTGTCTTTCGCCAGCGCGTGGCAGACCTGTGTGAGGCCCAGAATGGTGGCTGCGAGATGCTCGGTCATGCGCTTATGGTCGGTCACTATGCCTCCTTGATCCGTCGAATGACGGGAGGCTCTAACGAGTCGGCCGCCGATGCAAGCGGGGGCGCGGCATGAGCTTCTTAGCGATCGGCCCGAATGTCTTTTCGGTTTTGCCGGTGACCCTGCAGAAGATCACCCGCGACACGAAATCGAACTGGGCTCCGGTCGCGCGCTTCGGCAACGAGGTGGCGCGGCAATTCGTGGGCCATGGCGAGCATTCGATCAAGGTCGAAGGCCTGGTCTTTAATTCGCATTTCGGCGGCTTCGAGCAATATGAGGCCTTGCGCGCGACCCAGCTCGCGGCCAAGCCGGAGCCGCTGGTGGGGATGAGCGCTGGCCTCCTGGGCACCAATTTTGGCCTGGTGGTGATCCTGCATATCTCGGATGTGCAGGAGTGTCTTGATCCCGAAACCGGCGTGGGCAAGAAGCTCGGCTTTGATGTCGAGCTCGCGCCCTTCGGCGGCGATGGCCCGATGGGAGGGCTGTTCGGATGATCATCGCCAAAACCATCATGGTGGAAGGCGACGGCATCGCGCTCGACCGGCTGCTTTTCGATGTGATGGGCCGCGAGGACCTGGTCCCGGCCGTGCTCGAAGCCAATCCCGGCCTCGCGCAGATCGGGCCGGTTCTTCCCGTGGGCACGCGGGTGATGATCCCGCAGCCGCCAGCGGCCGAGGCGACCCCGATCATCGCGACCGTCAAACTCTGGGACGAATGAGATGACGGGCTACAAGCCACGCATTCTCGTTTCCGGCGCTTCGCCCTTGTTCTATTCGCGGCTGATCAAGGCGACGATCCGCGATGAGGAGGGCCAGAAAAGCGACACCCTGACCTTCGAGATCGATGATCGTGGCAATGCGGTGCCGCTGCCCAAAAAAGGCACGAAGCTCACGGTGCAGCTCGGCGACGAGAAGGGCCTTTACAACAAGGGCACCTTCGAGGTGCATGCCCCGCAGGCCAAGTTCGGCCCGGATGGCCAGTTCGTCATTGTGCAGGCCAAAGGCACCTCGCTCTCGGCGAACAAGAAGCTCAAGGAAACGGGCTCGGAGAGCTTTCGCGAGGGTGCCACGCTGAAAACAATTGCCGAGGAGGTGGCGGGACGCTCCGGCCTCTCGCTGCGCATGGATGGCGCATTGGCAGCGGTGACCTATGCCGATGGAGCCTATCGCCACCAGCAGAGCGATATCGATTTCCTGTCCGAGCTGGTTGAGCGCGCGAATGGCCTGCTCAAGATCCAGGGCGATGTGCTGGCGATCGCCGAGCGCGGTTCGGGCAAGAGCGCCGGGGGCAAGGCCTTGCCGGTGATCATTATTCACCGCAGCGAGGCCAAAGAGGGTGAATACACGCCCGGCGATCGCCCCAATTATAGCCGCGTGACAGGCGCGTGGCTTGATCAGAAAACCGGCCGCAAGCGCATCCACACCGAGCAGACCGGCCTCGAAGGCCCGATGTTCGGCCTGCGAGAGACCTTTAAAACCGAGGCTGAAGCGAAGAAAGCGGCGGAAGCCAAGGCGAAAGAGCTCGGCCGCACCTCCGGCAATTTCACGGTGACCATTCCCGGCCGGGGCGAAGGCGGGGCCGGCTGCGATGTGATTGCGCGCGGTTTCCGGCCGGAAATGAATGGCGAATGGCGCGCGAAGGCCTTCGAGGATGTTTTCACATCAGGCCCCTCAGGCGGGTGGGTGAGCAAGCTCGAATGCACGGCGCGGGAGGGCGGGAAGAAGACGTAGCGGAGTGACGGGGCGGCAGGGCCGACTTGCGTTGAAAGCCGATTGAAGGCATATTCAACGCGTTCCTGCCGAGCCTTCGAAAGCAGAGCCGGGACCGTGAATACCGCTGGCGGCCCGCCTTACGAGATGGCGTTTCATCTTCGAATATCCGGGAGCCATATGCGCATGTCCAAGGGCGTGAGCCCCAAAGGCGTATGGGCATCGTCCAGCGGCGATGTTTCGAACTCCCGGAGCTCGGATGGCTCCGCAACCGCTGGAGAAGACAATGAAGACGTATTTTATCCCCTTCGAAGGGAAGGAATACCCGCTCGTTCAGACCGCTGATTGGCGGTTCTTCGTGCCCCTCAGACCCATCTATGAGCGGCTCGGGATGCCCTGGTCTGCGCAATCAAAAACGCTTTTTAGCCGTTACAATGTTTTTTGGCTTGAAGACCAGCTGGTCGAGCAGCGCGACGGCTCGTTTGTCGTGATGACCTGTATTCCGCTGATCAGATTGGGCTGGTGGTGGCGCTCTCGGCAAGGGCCTCGTGGTCCACAAGCCTCGGAGTTTAGGGCTGGAATGACGGCCATCGCCGACGAATTCCTGCGCGCATTCGATTTCGCGCTTTCAGGCATCTTAAGTGGCAACGACCCGAACTCTCCCGCCGTGCCTTTTGGCAAAGACCTGTTGATCGCAGAATTGCAGTTTAAGCTGGCCGAAAAAACAGCAGTGAAGCAGCGCAATCGGATGCCCCGCGTTGCTATAACGGTTGAGGAGGTTGCGCGCTGGCGGCAAATGAAGGCCCAAGGTCTCAACTATCAGGATATTGCCGCCGAGGTCGGGCGAAGTGTCGGCACGGTCCGTCGCTCGATCCTTGGGGAGGGCTAATCATGACGCATGATCCCCTCGCCATCGAGAGCGATATGGAACGCCTTGCGGGCGCATTGCGCGCTCTTTCCGGACTGTTTCATTCGGCGCGGAATGACCTCGACCTTTGCAAGCCGGATGATCTTGGTTATCTCGTGGCCTGCCTTGCGGCGGAAGCGGAGCGCACATCACGCGCAGCGACCGCCTGCATGCTCCAGACCGACATGATTGATCAGGCCGTATCTGCCCTCCGGAGCACGAGGAGAGCCTGATATCGCTTCTACGCGAAGGCTACAGGGCGGGGGCAACCCCGCCTTTTTTGTTGCTGTTTTCGGGAAATCGCGTTTTTTGAGTTGAGGCCATTTGATTGTTCGTTTCCTGTCGTTTGGTTGTTCGCGCGACAGGACTCCCCTGGGGAACCCGGAAAATCGGTTGCCGCAATTCGCCTCGCCACAATTTGATCTGATTTTGCTCTGGAATTTGGTGCATTCCATCCCCATTTGGCATATCAGTATTGCCGCGCACGCCGAAAACGGCAGCGCCTTTTGAGAAGCAAGGAATGCCATGCCGACGATTGCGCTGGTCGATGACGACCGCAACATCCTCACCTCTGTTTCGATCGCGCTCGAAAGCGAGGGGTTCCGCATCCAGACCTACACTGATGGTGCCACCGCTATTGACGGTTTGAAGCAGAACCCGCCCGATCTCGCGATTTTCGACATCAAGATGCCGCGCATGGACGGGATGGAGCTTCTGCGTCGTCTGCGGCAGAAGTCTGATCTGCCGGTGATTTTCCTCACCTCCAAGGATGACGAGATCGACGAATTGTTCGGCCTCAAGATGGGCGCGGATGATTTTATCCGCAAACCCTTCTCACAGCGCTTGTTGGTCGAGCGCGTGAAGGCGATCCTGCGTCGGGCCGGTGCGAAAGACCTGCCTGTTTCAAAAGAAGCCGATGCCAAGGCTCTCGAGCGCGGGCAGCTGCGCATGGATCCCGAGCGCCATGCCTGCACCTGGAAGGGCGAGGGCGTGACGCTCACCGTCACGGAATTCCTGATCCTGCAATGCCTTGCGCAGCGCCCTGGCGTTGTCAGAAGCCGCAACGCCTTGATGGACGCAGCCTATGACGATCAGGTCTATGTCGATGATCGCACCATCGACAGCCACATCAAGCGCCTGCGCAAGAAGTTCAAGCTTGTCGATGATGATTTCGATATGATCGAAACGCTCTACGGCGTGGGCTATCGCTTCAAAGAAATGTAAGTGACTGCCTGCGCTTGGTATTCGCGCGTTTAGAGAGAGGGCGATGCTCGACCGGCAGGCTCCGAAATCCCGACCCGATGAACCGGCGGCAGCAGAGGCTCCGTCGGTTTTCGCGCGTTTGCAGAGCATGGCACGGCGCTTTGTTTTTCGCACCAGATTGGTGATCATCCGGCGGTTTTCGTCGAGCCTCACGCGCCGCATTGCGTTTCTCAATCTCGCGGGCCTTGTGGCTCTTTTCATCGGCTTTTTGTGGATGAATCAGACCCGGCTCGGCGTCATTGATGCGCGCAGCCAATCTTTGTCGCTTCAGGCTGAACTGATCGCCGGAGCCATCGCTGGCGCCTTGCCAATCGAGACCGACCCCCTAGAGCTTGACCCCGACAAGCTGCTGCAACAGCAGCTGATCGAGAACCAAAGCCGCGAGGAGCAGCGCGCGCCCTGGTTTGAGTTCTCGATCAATCCCGCTCGCGCCGCACCAATCCTCAAGCGCCTTGTCGCGCCCACCCGCACCCGCGCCCGGATTTTCGACACCGATGGCTTCCTGCTGCTCGATACGCGCGCATTCTATACTCCAGGAACAATCGGCGATGTGCCCCCGCCGGCCAATGCCGAGGAGCAAACGCTGTTTTCCCGCAGCTGGAATGCGGTGAAACAACGTTTCGGCCGCATCGATCTCGTGACACCCGATGAAGGGCCGGGACCACGGCAATTCCAGGAGGTTCAGCGCGCACTGCAGGGGCGACCGACTGCGGTCGTTCGCGTGTCGACCGAAGGGCAAACCATCGTCTATGCCGCCTCTCCCATCCAGCGCGGCGGGCAGGTGCGTGGCGTGCTGCTGATGTCAACACAGGAAGGCGATATCGACCGCATCATCGCCGAAGAGCGCTGGGATTTCGTGCTGGTCTTCATGATTGCGGCGGTGGTGATGTTGCTGCTTTCCGTGTTGCTCGCTGGCACGATCGCTGAACCCATGCGCCGCCTCTCGGATGCCGCAGACCGCGTGCGGCGCGGCATCCGCGCCCGGCATGAAATCCCGGATTTCTCCGATCGTTCCGATGAAATCGGCCAACTCTCGCTCTCATTGCGCGAGATGACGAGCACGCTCTACAATCGCATCGACGCAATTGAGCGCTTCGCCGCCGATGTCAGCCATGAGTTGAAAAACCCGCTCACGTCCCTGCGCAGCGCGGTCGAGACCCTACCGCTGGCGAAAAACCCGGAAAGCCGGGCACGTTTGCTCGAGGTCATTCTTCATGATGTGAAGCGGCTCGACCGGCTGATCACGGATATCTCCGGCGCATCCCGCCTTGATGCTGAGCTGCAACGCGGCGAGACGGCTCCCATTGATCTTCCGAAATTGCTGCAAACCCTGGTCGGTATGCGCGAGGAGGTCGGAGCAACTGGCGAGGCGCGCGTCCTGCTCAATGTGGTGCCGGATGCCAAACCCTCGCGCGGGCTGTTTGTCAGCGGCCATGACAGCCGCCTCGTGCAGGTCTTTGACAACCTGATCGAAAACGCATTGTCGTTCTCTCCCGCTGGTGGAATGGTGACCATCACCTGCCAGCGGCGCTCCGCAATGATCGAGACGATCGTGGAGGATGAAGGGCCGGGCATCCCGGAGCATGCAATCGAGCGGGTCTTTGAACGTTTCTACACCGATCGTCCCGATCAAGGCTTTGGCCAGCATTCCGGTCTTGGCCTCGCGATTTCTCGCCAGATTGTCGAAGCGCATGGCGGCACGATCCGCGCCAGCAATCGGCCTGGCAACGATGTTGCGAGCGGCGGCGCGCGCTTCACCGTGTCGCTACCCGCGCTCACCACCCTGCGATGACCAACGCGCCAAAACCGCTCTTTATTCATGCGACGGCAATCACGATTTCCGGGCATGGCATTCTGATCTCCGGGCCGTCCAAGGCCGGCAAATCCACTTTGGCGGAACGTCTCATCGCGGAGGCTCAGACGCGCGGCCTCACTTCGATGTTGATCGGAGATGACCGGATCGGGCTCGATATCCAGGATGGGCGGATCATGCTCACACCCCATCCTGCGATTGCCGGCCTGATCGAGCGGCGTGGTATGGGCATCCTGCAGGTGCCCCATTGCAAGCAGGCTCCAGCTGCCTTCGAGATTGCGCTCAAGGACGACGGCAAGCTGCATCACACCCGGTTCGAACGGCTTCCAGGGCATGAGATCCCAGGATTGATTGCAGCGCCGCGTCCCGATGTCTCAGCACTCTTCCCCCTTGTTCTCGCCGCACTGCCGCAATAAATGGACAGTTCGTTCCAAAAGCGGGCACTCCTGTGCAATTGGCTCTTGCCAGAGCGCTTGACCGGTGCAAACGCTTGCGGGGCGAAATTTCGGCTGGTCTGTAAGGGCGAAGCCGAAGGCGCGAACATTCGGAAGCATGAATGATCGGATTGGTTTTGGTCAGCCACGGCCAGCTCGCGACGGA
>JBOFZC010000213.1:0-1544 GCA_051654985.1 Rhabdaerophilum sp. | reverse complement strand
CTTTCGGGTCGCGCCAAGTCAAAGCCGGCATCGGTGGCGCGTCCGCGCGTGAAAACGGTGATGAAGCAGGTACGCATGCCTGTGGCCACGACGCGGGGCAATCTCGCTGTGATCGAGATGGTTGATACCGTGATCGAAGTGGTTCAGAAACCGGCCGAGGTTGTGATGATTCCGCTCTCGCGCCGCATCTCGATCATGGAACTGCGCGAAGGTCTCTGCAAATGGCCGATCGGCGACCCGATGGATGGCAATTTTGCCTATTGCGGGGCGGATTGCACAGCAAGCAAGGTCTATTGCGAGGCCCATGCGCGCATCGCCTTCCAGCCGCAGAACGAGCGTCGCCGTTCGAATTGAGGCTTGGCCAATGGATCAGACCAAAAAGGGAGCCCATAGGCTCCCTTTTTTTGTCTCAGCGACACTGGGCCTCAATTTCCAAAGGTCTCGTCGAAGGAATAGCCAGCGCCACGCACGGTGCGGATCGGGTCTTTTTGCCCACGGCGCGTCACAGATTTCCTGAGCCGCCCGACATGCACATCCACGGTGCGCTCATCGATGTACGTATCGCGGCCCCACACACCATCGAGCAATTGTTCTCGCGCGAAGACCCGGCCCGGGGCACGCATCAGGAATTCCAGCAAACGAAACTCTGTCGGACCGAGATGAAGCTCTTTGCCAGCGCGATGCACGCGTTTCGTGCGTCGATCCAACACAATTTCACCGATCTCCATCAGATCGGCGAGGTGATCGGGTTTCAAGCGGCGCAGCAGAGCATTCACGCGCGCCATGAGCTCAGGCACTGAGAACGGCTTGACGATGTAATCATCCGCACCGGTCTCAAGACCACGCACACGGTCCGCCTCTTCGCCGCGCGCCGTCAACATGATCACAGGCAAACGCAACGTTTCCTTGCGGCTGCGCAGCCGCCGGCAGATTTCGATGCCCGAGAGTCCGGGCATCATCCAATCGAGGATCAGGATATCCGGTGGCTCTTCGCGCAACCGCAAATCCGCCTCGTCGCCACGGCCGGCGTGTTCAACCTCGAAGCCTTCGGCTTCGAGGTTGTAGCGGAGCAGGACAGCCAGGGCTTCCTCATCCTCAGCGATCAGCACCCGCAATGGCACGGCGCGTTACTCCGCCTGGCCCTTGATGAAGTAGGTCTCGTCAGATTTCGGGCGCTGGCCAACAAGCGCTTCGCCCGTCTCGATGAGGTGCACCGTTTCAGCAATATTCGTGGCATGATCACCGACGCGCTCGATGTTCTTCGCGATGAACAGGAGATGCGCACAATAGCTGATCGCGCGCGGATCCTCCATCATGTAGGTCAGCAGTTCCCGAAACAGGGAATTGTGCAGGGCATCAATTTCGCCATCGTTGAGCCAGACTTCACGCGCGAGATCAGCACGGTTCTGCGAGAAGGAATCGAGCACCATTTTGAGCTGGCTTTGCACCATGCGCGACATATTCTGGATGCCCGAGAGGGTGCGATTGCCCACCATCGTCACTTCCATCGCGCGCACGCGTTTGCCGATATTCTTGAACAGATC
>JBOFZC010000212.1:0-5850 GCA_051654985.1 Rhabdaerophilum sp. | reverse complement strand
CACAGGTTGCTTTGGCATCGATCGTCCTCAGGGCCGCAATTCCGGATCGCCCCAGCTCCGTCCTTCGCGCTCAATCAGAGCGACCGCTTGCGGCGGACCGGAAGTGCCGGCGACATAGCGATGCGGAACGGGATAATGTTCTTTCCACCCCTCGATGATCGGATCAATGAAGGCCCACGCGGCCTCGACTTCATCGCGACGCATGAAGAGTGTCTGGTCGCCGCGAATAACATCGGTCAGCAGGCGCTCATAGGCATCGGGCGTACGCTCATCGAAGGCGGTGTCGTAGCGCAGGTCGAGCACGCGCGGTACAAGCTTGAGGCGGCCAGATCCCGGCACCTTCATCATCATTTGCAGTTGCAGGCCGTCATTCGGCTGTAGCCGGATCACAAGGCGATTGGCTTCAACCGCCGCTCCGGCCTGACCTGGAAAAATCAGATGCGGCAACTTGCGGAAAGTGACGACGATTTCTGAATATCGCGAACCCATGCGCTTGCCGGTGCGCAAAAAAATCGGCACGCCCGCCCAACGCCAGGTCTCGAGCTCGCAGCGCAAAGCCACGAAGGTTTCGTTACCACTTTCACGTCCGAGCTCCTCGCCATAGCCCGGCACCGGCATTCCATCCAGTGAGCCGCGGATATACTGCCCGCGCACGGTTTTGGTGAGCACGTCGGCGCCTAAGATCGGTTTTAATGCGCGTAAAACACGGACTTTTTCATCGCGGATTGCATCAGCCGTCATCATGTTCGGTGGCTCGATCGCGAACAGGCACAGGAGCTGCATCACATGGTTTTGTACCATGTCACGCAGGGCGCCGATCTTGTCATAATAGCCGGCACGGGCCTCGAGACCCACGGTTTCAGCCACCGTGATCTGCACATGATCGATATCCCGCTCTGACCACGAGCGTTCAAACAGCGTGTTTGCAAAGCGCAAGACCAGCAGGTTCTGAACCGTTTCCTTTCCAAGATAATGATCGATCCTGTAGGTCTGGCTTTCCGGCAATACCGCCGCGACGGCCTCGTTGATGGCGCGCGCCGAAGCGAGATCCTGCCCCAATGGCTTCTCAAGCACGAGCCGGGTGCCATTTTCGAGCAAACCCGCTGCTTTCAGCGCCCGGCTCGCGGGGATGAACCTGTCTGGCGGGGTTGCGAGATAAAAGGCTTTTGCCCGGTTCGGGTCATCGAGGCGCGCTGAGAGCTCTCCCAGAGTGGAGGCATCGGCAATATCGGCTTTCACATAGTCGACAAGTGGCAGAAGGCGTCGGATATCGGCATCGGACGTGCCAAATTCGGCAAGCTTTATGCCCAGATGTTCGCGCAGGACGTCAGGGCTTTCGGCACTGCGCACGACGCCGATGATGCGGCTTCCCTCGGGAAGAACACTCTCGGCTGCGCGGCGGGCGAGGGCAGGAAACAATTTCCTGAGGGCTAGATCCCCTGTTGCTCCAACGATCACGAGATCAAAAAGCGGCACCGGAGTGCGTTCGGGCAAAATCTGTAGGCGGGGCTCAACCATCTTCGTTCCGCTCATTGAATATCGTCAGTTTTGGCATCATAAACCAGAACGAGAGATCGTTTGATGATTTACTACGGAAATAGGTAATTTTAATACATATCTCAATTCGTGCGTTTCTCACGCACACTTCTTTTCGCACGCGCCATGTTGGAGACGCCGGCATCGCCTCGTTCCAAAGCCGTGAGCACGCTCAGCACATCAATGATCGCGAGATGCACATGGCGCGAGAGCATGGGCGAATAGACATCGGTGTCTTCCTCGACATCGCTGGTGATCGCGACATCACAGAGCTTTGTCAGCGGCGAGCCACGCGTGGTGATGCCGATCACCGTCACGCCGGCATTCTTTGCGATTTCCACAGATCGGATAAGATCGAGCGTGCGACCCGATGCGGAAAACGCGATCACCACGTCTTTGGGCCCGAGTAGCGCCGCCGACATCGCATGCACATGCGGATCGGAATAAGCTGCCGTTGGAATGCCGAGGCGGAAGAATTTATGCTGGGCATCGAGAGCGACGATGCCGGAATTACCCTGGCCATAGAATTCAAGACGGCTGGCCTCGGCGATTGCGCGCGCGGCTTTCGCGAGGAGTGTGGTGTCCATCTCATCTCGAAGGCTCGCAATGGCTTTGGCGGCACGATCGATGACCTTAAAGACAACTGAAGCCGTATCGTCCCCCGGCTTCACATCTTGATGCACGAAGGGCGTGCCGGAGCCGAGGCTGCGCGCGAGACGCAGTTTGAATTCCTTTAGGCCCGAGAAGCCAAGGGATTTGCAAAAACGTGCCACTGTAGGCTCGCTGACATCCGCTGCTTCAGAAATTGCGGCAATCGACATTTCAACAGCACGATTGGGGTCGCCAAGGATGATGTCGGCGACACGCGCCTCTGAACGTGAGAGATGATCGCGTGCGGCCTCAATGGTCAGCAGCAGCGCCTTGCCGGTTTCGCTCATTTTTGTCCCCTCGCAATCCAGACCAGGATAGCGAGGGAAATCGTCAAAAGCCAAGTCGAAAGGTTGTTTTCCTACATCACAGCAGAACAACCGTGAAACCGGGCCGCGCTTTTACCTTACCATTGCGGCTCGGGCGTCGAGGGATTGAAACGCCGCTTTAGCCCGCCCCAGCAATCGAGATAGCTCTGATCCATCGGTGCATCCTCGGACGCGAATTTCGTTACACGCTGAGCGAGCCGAGTCTCGAACATAAAGGCCATCGTGCCCGTGAGTTTCTTCGGCACCATTGGTTCATTGGAAGCATGCTCGAAGGCGGGCGTATCCGGGCCATGCGGCAGCATCATGTTGTGCAAGCTCGCGCCACCCGGCAGGAAGCCCTCGGGTTTTGCGTCATAGATCCCGTAAATCAGGCCCATGAACTCGCTCATGATGTTCCGGTGATACCAGGGTGGACGGAAGGTGTTCTCAGCCACCATCCAGCGTTCGGGGAAAATCACAAAATCGATATTCGCCGTGCCCACTTCTCCAGACGGTGAGGTCAACACCGTGAAGATCGAGGGATCTGGGTGATCAAACCCGATCGCACCGACCGGCGAGAAATGCCGCAGATCGTATTTGTAGGGATAGTAATTCCCGTGCCAGGCCACGACATCGAGCGGCGAGGCCTCGATCTCGGTCACGAACATCTCGCCGCACCATTTCACGAAGAGCTGAGCCTTGCCAGGTTTGTCCTCATAAGATGCGCCGGGTGTGAGGAAATCGCGCGCATTGGCCAAGCAGTTCGCGCCGATCGGCCCACGCTCAGGCAAGGTGAAGGCCCCCCCGTAATTCTCGCAGACATAGGCGCGTGCCGGGCCATCGACGAGCTCACAGCGGAAAATCACACCGCGCGGGATCACGCAGATTTCGCCCGGCTCGATCTCGATCACGCCGAATTCGGTGAAAAAACGTAAGCTACCGTGCTGCGCCACGATCATCAGCTCGCCATCGGCATTGAAGAAATACTCGTCTTCCATTGAAGCCGTAACGAGCGCCATATGCGCGGCCATGCCCGACTGGCCCTCGGCATCGCCGGCCGTCGTCATGGTGCGCATGCCGCTGATAAAGGTGAGCTTCTCCTTCGGCAGCGGAAGCGGTATCCAGCGCAATTGCCCGATGGGCAAAGCTGATTCCTCGCGGTTCGGCGCCGTGCGGATGAGGCCGGGGCTCACCTTGCGATAGCGGCTCTGGTGCTTGACGCCAGGCTGAATTCGATAGAGCCAGGAACGCTCGTTTGTTGAGCGAGGCGCTGTGAACGGCGAGCCCGAGAGCTGCTCGGCATAGAGGCCATAATTGCATTTCTGCGGGGAGTTGCGCCCGACAGGTAGGGCATTGGCTAGGGCCTCGGTCTCGAAAGAATTTCCGAAACCGGACATGTAAGCGAGCCCGCTCTGGAGCGTGGTTTTAGCACCCACACCTACTTGCGCCTTCACAAGACTGTTCATCCCGACATCTCCCGGCCGTGGGTCCAATCAGATGAGCATCCTTGCCAGAGAGCAAAGGTTTGGGCAAGAAAATAGTTTCATATGAAACTATTGGTCGCGTTCACCCCACGCTCGGCGGTGCGCCGAGATGCTTCGCGAGGAAAGCGAGGCTTCGCTCCCAGGCGAGCTTCGCCGCATCTGCATTGTAGCGCGCCGGACCGGTATCGTTGTTGAAGGCATGGTCGACGCTCTCATACATGTGGAGTTCGTAGGTCTTACCATTGGCCTTGAGCGCCGCCTCATAGGCGGCAATGCCGGCATTGATGCGCTCATCCTTCGAGGCATAATGCAGCATCAAAGCGGCGCGGATTTTCGGAACCTGCTCGGCCGGAATCTGCCGCCCGTAATAGGAAACACCCGCATTCAGGGTGGGTTCGAGTGCGGCTGTTGCGCTCACCATGCCGCCGCCCCAGCAGAAGCCCATCGCGCCGACCTTGCCAGTGGATTGCGGATGGCTGGTGAGAAACCGCACCGCCGCCGCGCATCGCGCCGCCGCGACTTCCGGATTGAGCTTGCCGAACATTTCGCGCGCCTGATCTTCGTTGGCTGGCGTGCCACCCTCGGGCGAGAGCGCATCGATGCCAAGCGTGAGATAGCCCGCGAGTGCACCGCGCCGGGTCATGTCGCGGATATGCGGGTTGAGGCCGCGATTTTCGTGGATCATCAGCAGGACAGGGCGCTTCACACCGCCTTTCGGGGCCACGAGATATCCCTTGAGCCCAGCGTCTCCACCGGGAATGGCAACGCCGTCCTCGGAAACAAGGCGCGGATCATCCGGTTTCACGGTGTCCGCCAGCGCGTAATTGCTCTGCAAGAGCGGCATAAAGGCCGCGGCGGCGGTCGCCGAACCCGCGATTTGCGTGAGGCGCTCCATGAATGCGCGGCGATCCATCCCGCCATGCGTGAATCGATCATAGAGGCGAACGACATCATCAGGGATCTTGGTTTTGTCTTGAGCCATGGCTTCCTCCCAGCGCTTCTCTTTGAGCGTTCAGGGCAAGCTAGCGCAGCACACGCGATCTGGCGAGCGCGGGAACTATCCATGATCGCGACAACATTGCCCCACTGAACAACAAAAAAGGCGGCTCTGAAGCCGCCTTTGGAATTCTGATGAGGAGAGAAGTGCTTACTTGGTCGTCACGCGCGGTTCGACGCGCTCGGCAATGCGTGCCGACTTGCCGCGGCGATCGCGCAGATAATACAACTTCGCGCGACGCACCTTACCCTTGCGGATAACCTTGATGCTGTCGATGTTCGGCGAGTAGAGCGGGAATACGCGCTCGACACCTTCGCCGTATGAAATCTTGCGAACAGTGAAGCTCTCCTGGAGCCCACCGCCATTGCGCGCGATGCAAACGCCTTCATAGGCCTGCACGCGGCTGCGCTCGCCTTCCTTCACCTTCACATTGACGATGACGGTGTCGCCGGCGCGGAATTCTGGGATGATCTTGTCGCCGAGAACGCGGGCGGCTTCTTCCTGGTCGATGGTCGCGAGAATATCCATGGTCTGAACCTTTTTCCGTTTTGGCTCTTTGGCCAAGCGTTTCGGCACGCTGTTTTTGAGTTGAGGGGCGCGCATACACGGTTCCGTCTGCGCTGTCACCCCTTTGGTGCGGTTTTTCGCGTCCAAAGATCGGGACGCCGCGCTTTCGTGAGCTTTTCGGCCTCATTCCGGCGCCAGGTCGCGATTTTCGCGTGATCACCAGAGATCAGAATCTCGGGGATGGACAGCCCCTCGAACTCGCGCGGTCGGGTGTAATGCGGATATTCCAGCAGGCCATTCTCATGGCTTTCCTCGATATCCGAACCCTTGCCGCCCATCACGCCCGGCAGCAGGCGGATCACAGAATCGA
>JBOFZC010000211.1:0-2209 GCA_051654985.1 Rhabdaerophilum sp. | reverse complement strand
TTTTTTCTTGTGAGCGATCGAGGTTCGCGTCCATGGGTATCTTCGGTGCAATGACTACGGCGATCTCCGGCCTTTCGGCCCAGAGCTTCGCGCTTGAAAACATCTCGGGCAACATCGCCAATGCACGCACAACCGGCTTCAAGCGGGTTGATACGTCGTTCGCCGATCTGGTCCCGGATATGCCGCCCCGTCGCGAGCTTTCTGGCAGCGTCGGTGCGTTCTCACGCAACACGGCGAATGTCCAGGGTGACATCCAGGCGAGCCAGATCGGCACCCATGTCGGCATTCAGGGCGAGGGGTTCTTTGTCACCCGCAAGCGCACCGGCGATGTCGGCGGTGTGCCGACATTCGGTGGCACGCAGCAATACACCCGCCGCGGCGATTTCGAGATGGACCGGAACGGTTATCTCGTGAACGGCACTGGCCAGTACATGATGGGTTATACGGTTGATCCTTTGACCGGCCTGACGACAGGCACACAGTTGAACGTGCTCCGCATCTCGCAGAACAACCTGCCAGCGCGGGCGACAACGTCGTTTGATTACAACGTCAACCTGCCGCAATTGCCGCTCACGGATAACCGCATCTCGAACCCGACCGTTGCAGGTTCTTACCTGATGGCCGCACCGGCCCTGCTGGGTGCGACGGTTGCGGCATCCGATCAC
This sequence comes from Rhabdaerophilum sp., assembly GCA_051654985.1. Lineage (GTDB taxonomy): Bacteria > Pseudomonadota > Alphaproteobacteria > Rhizobiales > Beijerinckiaceae > Rhabdaerophilum. The sequence continues at coordinate 1,544 of JBOFZC010000211.1, read as the reverse complement.
AATCTCTTCCTCAGCCAAACTGTCGCGGGTCAGTCCGTCACGGTTTATGATGCTGCCGGCTCGCCAGTTCCTGTCCAGATCCGCTGGGGCAAAACGGCCGATGGTCCTCCGGGCACGTGGTCGATGTTCTATGAGAGCAACAGCAACGCCGTTGGTGCTGCTCCGCGCTGGACACGCGTTTCGAACACGATCCAGTTCAACGCGTCGGGTCAGTTGGCGAACCCGCCCCCTGCCACGCCGATGATTGCGGCTTTCACCTTCACGGTGAACGGCGCGTCTTCTCCCGCGCTCGACATCAATTTCGGTGGCGGTCTGACACAATTCGCCGACTCGAATGGTGTGGTTCAGGCCAACCGTATCTCCCAGAATGGCTACCCGACCGGCAAGTTCGAGCGCGTGGCGATGGGCGAGGGCGGCTACATCACCGCCTCCTACTCGAACGGACAGACTGTGCCTGTGGCTCAGATTCCGCTCGCGACCTTCGCCTCGCCAAACAAGCTGCTCCGTCAGGATGGCGGCACATTCGAGCAGACGCTCGAAAGTGGCCAGCCGCTCATCAACACGGGTGGTGCTGGCGTCATCGGCGGCTCGGTCGAGAACTCCAACACCGACATCGCGGATGAATTTGCCAAGATGATCGTCACGCAGCAGGCCTACTCGGCCAATACCCGCGTGGTCACCACCGCGCAGTCCATGCTGCAGGATGTCATCAACATCATTCGGTAACGCTGAAAGGCTGGCCGAAAGGCCTGAGTAGGGTTTTATGGTTCTGCGTTCCAACTCGAGCAAAACAGCCCTGTCCGGCGAAGCGGTCTCCCGCTTCGTCGGGCGGAATGCGTTTGCGGGCTGGGGCGGCAAAACTTGCCTCATGCCCGGCAGAACCGTTTCGCGTCGCACGCGGCGGTCAATAAAACGCAATCAAAAGTTGTGTAATTTCAATCAATACAATCATGGCATGAATTCTGCGTGGAGTCCGGTTGCTTCCGGTCTTTGCGCAGAAGGCTTCGTCGACCGGGGGCTTTTTCAGTCCCTTCCCGACGAGGTCAACATCATGGGTATTTTTGGAGCGATGACGACGGCCGTTTCTGGCCTCAACGCTCAGAGCTTTGCGCTCGAGAACATCTCCGGCAACATTGCCAACAGCCGCACCACCGGTTTCAAGCGGGTCGATACGTCGTTCTCGACATTGGTGCCTGACCTTCCCGCGCGGCGCGAAGTTTCGGGCTCGGTGGGTGCGTTCAGCCGCAACGCCGCAACCAGCCAGGGTGATTTCTTGGCGAGCCAGATCACGACCCATATGGGCGTTTCGGGCGAGGGGATGTTTGCGGTTAAGCAGCGCACATCCCTCGTGGACGGCGTGCCGACTTTCGCGGGTCAGAACTTCTACACCCGCCGGGGTGATTTTGAGGTCGATCGCAACGGCTATCTGGTCAATGGTTCCGGCTATTACCTGATGGGCTATTCGGTGGATGCGACCACCGGTTCTGCGACCGGCTCTGCCCTGCAGGTTGTTCGCGTCTCGAACGACAATCTCCCGGCCCGGG
>JBOFZC010000210.1:0-1995 GCA_051654985.1 Rhabdaerophilum sp. | reverse complement strand
ACCATGGAATTGGTGCGCGTCACCGAGCGCGCGGCGGTCGCTTCCGCCAAGCTGCGCGGGCGCGGCGATGAGAAGGCGGCGGATCAGGCTGCGGTCGATGCCATGCGGCGCGAGCTGAACAAGCTCCCCATCGATGGCGAGATTGTCATCGGTGAGGGCGAGCGTGATGAAGCGCCGATGCTCTATATCGGCGAAAAGGTCGGCACCAAAAAAGGCCCGAAGGTCGATATCGCGGTTGATCCGCTGGAAGGCACGACGCTGTGCGCCAAGGATATGCCGGGCTCGATCGCCGTGATGGCGATGGCGCAGGCGGGAACTCTGCTCTACGCACCGGACGTCTATATGGACAAGATCGCCATCGGCCCGGGCTATCCCAAGGGCATCGTCGATCTCGATGCGCCGGTGGAGCAGAACATCGCGGCGCTTGCCAAGGCGAAGGGCGTGAAGCCGCATGAAATCACCGCGCTCGTGATGGATCGCACGCGCCATGCTGATCTCATCGCGAAGCTGCGCCAGATCGGCTGTTCGATCCGCCTCATCACCGATGGGGATGTTGTGGGCGTGATCCAATGCGCCGAACCCGCGACGGGCATCGACATCTATCTCGGCATTGGCGGCGCGCCGGAAGGTGTGCTCGCAGCGGGTGCTTTGCGCTGCGTCGGTGGCCAGATGCAGGGTCGGCTCATCCTCGATACGCCCGAGAAGGTCGCGCGCGCTGCGACCATGGGCGTGAAAGACCCGAAGAAGAAATACGACCTTCTGGAACTCGCCTCGGGCGATACGGTGGTCGCGGCCACCGGCGTTACCGATGGCGCGCTTCTGTCAGGTGTGAAGTTCCGCGGCGACATCATCGAGACGGAGACCATCGTCTATCGCTCACTCACGGGGACCGTGCGCCGCATTAAGGGCGAGCATCGCCAGCTTGAGAAATTCCATCTGGATTGAGGTGGAATTGTTGTTTCCGACGTCGCAGGGCGGAGCGCGGGAATCCATCTTTCAGCGGTCAAAAACTGGATTCCCGCTCCATGCTGGCGCATCGTCGGGAATGACAGTGGAGATTCGCATGCCCCTCACCATCCGCCCGCTTGCCCCTGCTGATCGCGCCGCCTGGGAGCCGCTCTGGCAGGGGTATCTGATTTTCTACAAGGCGAGCCTGCCGGCTGAAGTGACCGAAACCACGTGGCAACGCCTCATGGACCCCGCCGAGCCCATGCATGTCTGGGGCGCTTTCGAGGGCGAAAAGCTTTTGGGCATCGTGCAATGCGTCACGCATCGCACGACCTGGAGCGTGAAGTGGAACTGCTACCTGCAAGACCTGTTCACGGTCGAGGAGGCGCGCGGCAAGGGTGTGGCGCGGGCCCTTATCGAGCATGTCTATGCCGAGGCTGAAAAGCTTGGTGCCTACCGCGTCTATTGGCAGACGCATGAAACCAATGCCGTGGCGCAGGTGCTCTACAACAAAGTGGCCGAACGTTCGGGCTTTATCGTTTATCGCCACAATCTCGCGTCATGACCGATCCGGAGAACCCCGTGCATATCCGTCGGATCGGCCCCACCGACGAGGCGCAATGGCGCGTCGGTTACGCAGCGTTCTGGCGCCATTTCGATCGTGAGTTGGATGCGGGTGTCTACGACCTCACCTGGCAGCGCCTGCATGATCCTGCAGAGAACATGGTTGCTTTCGGCGCGTTTGAGGCTGGGAAGCTCCTGGGCCTGGCGCATGTCGTCTCGCATCGCTCGTTTTCGGCGGTGGGGCACGATCATTACATGCAGCATTTATTTGTTGCGCCGGAAGCGCGCCGACGCGGCATTGGCCGCGCGCTGATCGAACACATCTATGATGTTGTGGAGAAAGCGGGAGGGCATCGCGTCTATTGGAACACGCCTGCGGATAATCCTGCTGCGATCCAGCTCTACGACCGGATCGGCTCGTATATTGGCTATCGTTTGTATCGGAAGGAGTTCCTGAAACAGCGATGAGCGAACCTGCTTTCC
>JBOFZC010000209.1:0-2510 GCA_051654985.1 Rhabdaerophilum sp. | reverse complement strand
TCGCGGTTGAAATATTTGGGATCGCCGATGATGGGATGGCCGATTTCCGCCGTGTGCACACGCAGCTGATGCATGCGCCCGGTGACCGGCTTCAGCGAGAGCCAGGCGAGCTTTTGCCCCGCCGTTTCCACGGTGGCGTAATAGGTCAGGGCGTGATCGGCACCTTCATCGCCGTGTTTTGCGATCTGCATCTTCTGATCACCATATTCGTCCTCGCCCTTGGCGAGCCAGGTCGAGACGCGGCCCTGCTTCACGCGCGGCACGCCTGACACTAAAGCCCAGTAGATTTTGCGCGCGGAACGCGAGCGGAACGTCGCGGCCAATGTGGAGGCCGCAAGGCGCGTTTTCGCGATGATCAGGCAGCCTGCGGTATCTTTATCAAGGCGATGCACGAGCCGCGGTTTCACGCCATCCTTGTCACGCAAGGCTTCGAGGAGGCCATCAACATGCCGCGTTGTGCCGGATCCGCCCTGTACGGCGAGGCCTTGCGGTTTGTTGAGCACCATCATGTCACGGTCTTCATAGAGCGTGATGGATTTCAGGAACTCCGCATCATCCTTCGCGCGCTTGCCAGAGAGGGGCTTGGCGTTTGCTGCATCTTTGGCGACAGCACCGAGCTTCTCCGTCGCGCGGCGCTCGCCTGAAACGCGGATTTCGCCGCGTGGTTCAGGCTCGGGTTCGGATTTGTTCATTGGCGGAATGCGCACGACCTGCCCCGGCTCGATGCGAGTATCGGCCTTGGCGCGCGCGCCATCGAGCCTCACCTGCCCGGTGCGCAGCAGCTTTTGCAGGTGCCCGAAGGCGAGTTCGGGGAAATGGGTCTTGAACCAACGGTCCAGCCGCATGCCCGCTTCATCCGCCTTGATGTGCCTTGTGGTGACGCCTGCCATAACTTACCTCGCCATACCGCCAAGCCAGAGCCCGAGAGCTACAGCTGCAAGCGAGCCCATCACCGAGAGCCCGATATAAAAAAAAGCTTGCCCGCTGGCATCGCGCATCCAAAGGTTCGCGGCATCCAGCGCAAAGGCGGAGAAGGTGGTGTAGCCGCCGAGAACGCCTGTCATCAGCAGGAAGCGCGCATCACCGCCGCCTTGATCGGACGAAAGCAGCAGCTTCGCAAGCAGACCCATCACGAAACAGCCGAGCAGGTTCACGGCAAGCGTGCCCATCGGAAACGCATGCCCGAACAGGCGCACAGCGCCTAGGCCCGTGAGCCAGCGCAGCACGGAACCGGCCCCGCCACCCACAAATATGAGCATCGCCGTTTTCATTGGGGTTCTCATGACAGGCGCGACGCGGCGGAGCAAGCATTGCGGCGAGGTTTCCGCCCGCACAACAATCGCTGCATGCCGCCCTCAGCCCGTATTCATCTCGAAAATCCGAAGATTTAGGGGTCGGAATGGATCAGTTTCAGCGTCCCACCCGACAATTCCAGTGGCCGGCGGGCCGCGCCCTCCGGTCTTCTCTTCTCCTGATGGAGGACTTCCCATGACTGACAAGACCACCCTCTCCCGCCGCGCGCTCGTGGCGGGTTCGGCGATGCTCGCCGCCGGCCCTGCTCTCGCAGCCGCTCCCGTCGGCCCGACGCCCATCGCCCGCCTCTGGACAGAAGCGCAGAGCCTCGCCTCGAAGCTCTCGGCCCATCGCGGCGCGATCACAGCGGCCGCTGCCCGAACCGGCACCACCACACCGGGCTGGATGCGCCTGGGCGGCGAAGCCAATGCGATTGCTGAAGCGCGCTATGGCAAGCTCGTCGCGATCCTCAAGGAGACGCCGAAGAACCAGGGCGATCTCGCGATCATTGCGAAGGTGAGCCAGGATCAGGATATCCTGATGGGTGCGCGCCTCTGGGCTTCCGAGAAGCTCGCCTCAGCAACCCTCGCGCTCGCGTCGTGAGCAATCCCGATGCGTGACACGTGAAGCCCTTCCGCTCCCAAGCGGAGGGGCGATGGACTACCCCGCGCCCTTCTCACGCCGCAGCTTCTCCCAAAATTCCAGCCTTTTGCGCAGCTCGCGCTCGAAGCCGCGTTCGGGAGGATCGTAAAATTGCTGTCGCCCCAGCTTCTCGGGCCAGTAATTCTGGCCGGAAAAAGCATGCGGGGCATCGTGATCATAGTTGTAATCCGCGCCATAGCCCTCGGATTTCATGAGCTTTGTCGGCGCGTTGAGCACGGTTTTCGGCGGCATCAGCGAGCCCGCGTCTTTCGCGACACGGCTTGCGGCTTTGAACGCAACATAAGCCGCGTTCGATTTCGGCGCTGTCGCGAGGTAAATCACGCAATTCGCGAGCGCCAGTTCGCCTTCGGGTGAACCAAGCTGCTCGTAGGCGTCGGCTGCGGCGCGGGCATGGATCAGCGCCTGCGGATCGGCGAGGCCAATATCCTCGACTGCCATCCGCACGAGCCGTCGCGCGAGAAAGCGCGGGTCTTCACCCGCATCGACCATCCGGCAGAAATAATAGAGCGCGGCATCAGGGTCCGAACCACGCACGGTTTTATGCAGGGCCGAAA
>JBOFZC010000208.1:0-26592 GCA_051654985.1 Rhabdaerophilum sp. | reverse complement strand
GCAGGATGCGCGCGACGATCAGCAGTTCCACATTGGGCGCGAGATAAGCGAGCAGGCTCGCGAACACGTAGGAGACGAGCGAAATCAGCAGCACTGGCCGGCGCCCGAAGCGATCAGCCAGCGGGCCAAGGAAAAACTGCCCTACCCCCATGCCAAGGAGATAAAGCGAGAGCGTGAGCTGGACGCTTTCTTTGGGTGCAGCGAGGCTCTCGACCATCCCCGGCAGCGAGGGCACGAGGATGTTCAGGGTTAGCGGGCCGACCATCGAGAGGAAGACCAGCAGAAACAAGAAACCCAAACTGCCCGTATCGGTTCTCATAACGGGCGCGTGGCCTCATCGAGCCAAATCCGGTCTTCACCCGCAAGATGCGGGGCGAGTTTGTTGCACGTCTCGGCATGATAGGCATCGAGCCAAGCGCGCTCCTCACGGCTCAACATCGCTTTGACGATCAAGCGCCGATCGATGGGACAGAAAGTCAGGGTTTCAAATCCGAGCATTGTGCGCTCATCGCCCGGGCGTGCCTGAGGTTCGACGACGATCAGGTTCTCGATGCGGATGCCGAACGCGCCCTCGCGATAGTAACCGGGCTCATCCGAGAGAATCATGCCCGCCTCCAGCGTCGCGTGGCCGAGTTTTGAAATGCGCTGCGGACCCTCATGCACCGAAAGAAACGAGCCAACACCATGCCCGGTGCCGTGATCGAAATCGAGACCGACGTCCCAGAGCGGAGCGCGCGCCAGGGGATCAAGCTGCGCGCCGGATGTCCCTTTCGGAAAACGCGCACGGGCGACCGCGATCATGCCCTTGAGCACTCTGGTGAAGGCCTCGCGCATTACCCTTGTCGAACGCTTGACCTCGACGGTCCGGGTGATGTCGGTCGTGCCGTCGCGGTATTGCCCGCCGGAATCGATGAGATAGAGGCCCGGCGTGATCACGCGGTTGCTCGCTGCGCTCACGCGATAATGCGGTAAGGCGGCGTTCGGGCCGGCGGCGGAGATGGAGGGGAAAGAGACATCCACGAGCGCATTGGTCTCGCTCCGGAATCCCTCCAGCGAAATGGCTGCATCGATCTCGGTGAGGGGTGTGCCCGTGGCGATCTCACGATCAAGCCAGGCGAGGAAGCGCACCATTGCTACGCCATCGCGCAGATGCGCCGCGCGGCTGCCGGCGATTTCGGTGGCATTCTTTTTGGCCTTCATCAACGCAACGGGATCAGGCCCAGGGTCCAGCTCTCCACCAGAGACGCGGATGGTTTCTGAGAACAGCACCGCAGCGCTTTCTTCGTCGAGGCGGATTTTCGTGCCGTTCTTGGCGCTCAGACGCAGGGCGGCTTCAACTTCAGCGGCGCCATCCGTGGCGACAGGCACGATCTCGACCGCGTCGTTGAGGGCTCTCGCCAGCGCTGGCTCAATCCGCTGGGGGTTTACAAAAAGCCGCGGTTTACCCTCAACGGGCATGAGCGCGAAAGCCCGGAGAATCGGCAGATGCGGCACGTCGCCCGCGCGGATATTCAGCAGCCAATTGACCGACGTGCATTCTGAAATGAGCAACGCACCGAGCTTCTGCTCGGCCAAAACCGCCTGAACACGTGCGATTTTTTCTTCGCGCGTCTCGCCCGAGAATTCGACTGGGTGATCCACCACCATGGTCGAGGGTGCAGCCGGGCGATCCGACCACAAAGCGGGGAAAGGGTCAGCGATCGGCTTCAGCGTTAGCCCGCCCTCGTTTGCCGCGCGCTCGAAACGCTTCAGGCCACGCGGCGTGAAGAGCGCGGCGTCGTATCCGATTGTCAGGCCGTGAGCTTCGCGTTTCAGCCATTGGTCAGGGCTGGTTTCGGCGATGGGAACGACGCTAATGAGGCGGGCATTCACCTCGGCCTTTGCCTGCACTGTATAGCGGCCATCGACGAACAGGGCGAGCTTCTGGCTCGCAAGAATTGCAAAGCCGGCAGAACCAGTGAAGGCTGTCAGCCATGCCAACCGCCCCTCGGAAGGCGGTAGATATTCTCCCTGGAAAATATCGGCGCGTGGAATCAGAAGACCATCGCAGCCCACACGTTTCAGCGCCTTGCGCAAGGCAGCGATGCGCGCCTTGCTCGCCTCCGGCTCTCCACGCTCGGAAAAGCTCTGATAACGAGCGGTAGCATTCTTGAAATGCGGCGAAACGAAGCGAAAACGGGGCAAGGCTAACTCTGCGCGGGAGAGGATAGACATAAGCCTAGACCGCGCCGCACCTGCCTTCAAGCACAACAAGCCCTCTCCGGTGCAACTTGCTGCAATGAGAATCGCAGAGCCGATATCTCCACCACATTGCCGCCACATTATGCAAAATTGTGGCTACTGTAAACAAATTATGACAGTTACATGCGTTAAACGCATAACTAAGCTGCGCTGAACCCCCTTGTTGCAACGCAGCAATGAGCCCATTTTCTCCAAACAAGACGAACGGCACAGCCTGCGGTGATTTCCCTCGCAAGGAAAAAGCCAAGGCGGATTAGGGGGTTGTCGTTCGCCTCCCGACCACGCGAAAGGAGTGACCCGATGAACACCACGATGTATTCCGACGCCCTGCTGCCGCTTTCCGGCACGGAAAGCGAAAAGCAGCCGAAGCGCAACCTGATTGCACGCCTTTTCGATGCGATTGCCGCAAGCAATGCAGCAAAAGCCGAACGCGAAATCCGCAGGATTGAGAAAGCTTATGGCATCTCGCTGCGTGTTGAATCACCGAAGATCAGTGCGGCTCAAACCGACCTGCCCTTCAGCAACAAGGACTGAGCGTGCCGCGCCCAAACGTAACGCGCTGCCCTCATCATCTATCGATCTTTGAAAGGAACCGCAAAATGGTTCTCGTCCCGAACATCCTGAAATTCTTTCGCACCATCGCGGAAGTCATCGTTGAAGCCCGTCAGGCGCGCCTGGACATGATGCGCCGTTATCCCGGCCTCAGCGGCGAGTAATGTTCTGAACTTCCGGCTGCTTGCGCGACCTCCCGCGCGTAATCGGTCTCAGAGAGCCCCGGGTTCCTCCCACCCGGGGCTTTTCTGCGCTTAAAGGGGCCGTGCGCCCGCACCACCGCGTTTCAATGTCAGGCTCACCCATCCCTCGATCTCACGCTTATGAGCCAGTGCGAAACCCTGCATACGGTAAGCTGAGAGCACGCCGGGCACATCGCCGGGCAGCAGGCCGGAGAGGATAAGTTCACACCCCCGTCCCGCCGCCAGCCCGACCTGCCGCGCGATGGATCTTAACGGCCGCGCGAGAATGTTCGCGAGGATGAGGTCGTAGTGGCAGGATCGGCGCAGCGCTGGATGCTGCAGGCCCGCCGCGCGATGCGCTTTCAGCCATCCGCCAATGCCATTGAGACGTGCATTTTTGAGCGCAATCTTGACGGAATCCGGGTCAATCTCGCCCGCGAGCACCGGCTGCTTCAGCGCTTTCGCCATCCCGATCGCCAGCACACCAGTGCCAGTGCCTATATCGACGATGCGGCCCGGACGACGGCGTTTCAGTTGCGCAGTAATGTGTTCAAGGCATCCGCGCGTTGTACCATGATGGCCTGTGCCGAATGCGAGCGCAGCTTCGATCTCGATGCCAATCTGCCCGCAACACACCGCATCTCGATCATGCGCACCATGAACCACAAAGCGCCCAGCACTCACGGGCTTCAGCCCTTCGAGGGCCGAGGCGACCCAATCCTGCGCGGCAATGGTTTCGAAAACCAAGGCCTGCGCCGCGCCTGCATCCGCGAATCCCGCGACGCATGCGCGGATCTCCGCCTCATCTGGCACTTCAGAGAAATGCAGCTCGAGTCGCCACGGCCCGGTTGCATCGGGGTGAAGCGTGCCCATCGCGCCTTCGCGCCCCTGCCGTGCCGGCGATGCTTTCGCCGGGGCTGTCGAGGCACCGCGCATTCCAGCTTCCAGGGAGGCGATCTCGAATGCGGCTGTGGCCACGTCTTCGGGGTCGAACATCTCGGAAATGCCATCCGCAATCGCGCGCGCGGTGGCTTCGTCAGTCACGAGATGGGCGAGAATGGTGGGAGCTGGCAGAGGCATGTCCGGCTTGTGACGGATGCGGCGAGGGGATGCAAGGGTGGTGCTGAAGGCTCACCCCCCGATCAGCGCGAGCCAATCATCCTCGGAGATCACCTTGACACCCAGTTCGGTGGCCTTTTCTAGCTTCGAGCCCGCGCCAGGCCCGGCGATGACAAGATCGGTCTTTTTCGAAACAGACCCCGCGACCTTCGCGCCAAGGCTTTCGGCGCGCGCTTTCGCCTCGTCGCGCGTCATCTTTTCGAGCGAGCCGGTGAACACCACGGTTTTGCCCGCGACAGGGCTTTCCGCGGCCGGTTTTTCCGCCGGGAGAATGGTGAGCTCAGCGGCGAGGCGATCAACGATCGCCACCGCATCGGCGCGCCCGAAAAATTCCGCCAAGGCGCCCGTGACAGCCTCGCCGATCTGGTCCAGCGCCTGCATGTCTGCGATGGCCTCGGCATCGCCAGAAGCTATGCGCTTGGCCTGCGTCTCAAATTCAGGCCATTCGCCTGAGGCGCGCGCGAGCCCTTTCGCCGTGGTCTCGCCCACATGCCGGATGCCGAGAGCGAAGATGAAACGCTCGAGGCTGATGGTTCGCCGCTCTTCGATGGCCGCAAAGAGTTTTGTCACGGAGGTTTTCCCGAAACCCTCGAAATTCTCGATCTTTTGCAGGCTCGTCTCGTTGCGCCTTGAAAGCATGAAGATATCGGCGGGCTCGCGGATGCGAAGTGCATCCACCGGGCAATCATAGAAAAACGCAATCTGCTTCTCGCCCAAGCCTTCGATGTCGAAGGCGCGGCGCGAAACGAAATGCTTTAAATGCTCGATGCGCTGATGCGGACAGGCGAATTCACCCGAACAGCGGCGCACCGTGCCTTCGACACCCGCACTCGTCGCCTCGCGTATGACAGGCGTTTTCAGCGTGCAGGGGCAGAATGTGGGGAACTCGAAAATTGGCGAGTCCACAGGGCGGCGATCGGTGAGAACCTCCACCACCTGGGGAATGACATCGCCCGCGCGCTGGATCACTACAAAATCGCCGATGCGGGCATCGAGCCGCGCGATTTCATCGGCATTGTGGAGCGTGGCATTGGAAACCACGACGCCCCCCACGGTGATCGGTTCGAGCTTTGCCACTGGCGTGAGCGCTCCCGTGCGCCCCACCTGAATCTCGATCGCGTTGAGGCGCGTGATCGCTTTCTCGGCCGGGAATTTATGCGCCACAGCCCAGCGCGGGGCACGCGCGACAAACCCGAGCCGGGCCTGCAAGGCGAGGTCATCGACCTTGTAGACGACGCCATCGAGATCATAACCAATCGTGGACCGCTCGCGCTCGATCCGGCGATAATGCGCAATCAGCGCATCCGCATCCTCGCAGCGCGCCATGAGCGGATTGGTGGGAAAGCCCCAACGTTTGAAGACCTCGACCATGCCGAATTGCGTCATCGCGGGCCGAGATTCTTTGCCATTCAAGTCGCTCATCTCGCCCCATCCATAGGCGAAAAAGCGCAGGGGGCGACTTGCGGTGATGCTCGCATCAAGCTGGCGCAAAGATCCCGCAGCGGCATTGCGCGGATTGGCGAAAATCTTGCCGCCTGCCTCCGCCTGCCTCTCGTTGAGTGAGGCGAAATCCTTGTGTCCCAAATAGACCTCGCCGCGCATCTCAGCGACTTCAGGCGCATCCGGCGGAAGGTTCAAGGGAATGCCGATGGTCGGGTTTGGCGCGGCGATGAGCGCGCGGATATTCGCGGTGACATCCTCGCCCTCCGCGCCATCGCCACGCGTGGCGGCGGAGACAAGCTGCCCCTTCTCATAGCGCAGCGAGAGCGAGAGTCCGTCGATTTTCGGCTCAGCGGTGATCGCGAGGATTTGCTCGGCGGGCCAATCCAGAAAACGCTTCACACGCTCCACGAATTCGCGCGCTTCTGCCTCGTTCATGGCATTGCCGAGCGAGAGCATGGGTACGCGGTGTTTCACCTTGGCGAATTTGCCGGAAGGAGCGGCGCCCACACTGACACTCGCCGCCGCTTTGAGATGCGGGAACGCTGATTCCAGCGTTTCAAACCGGCGGCGAAGGGCATCAAATTCAGCATCCGAGATGATCGGCGCGTCTTCCTGATGGTAGCGCCGGTCATGTTCGGCGATCTCGGCCGCGAGTTTCGCGTGCTCAATCTGCGCTTCCAGCGGCGTGAGGGTGGCGGGATCGCGGGCCATTCACGCCTCCAGCAGTTTCGCTGCCGCCGCGCGAGCCTCGTTGGTGATGGCCGCGCCCGAGAGCATGCGCGCGATTTCCTCGCGCCGCGCTGGGTCATCGAGCAAACGCACCCGCGTCGCCACCCGATTGTCGACTGTCGCGGATTTGGCGATTTCGAAATGCTGAGCCGCACGGGCCGCGACCTGCGGCGCATGTGTCACCGCGAGCACCTGCACGCGCGAGGCGAGACGCGCGAGGCGCGCGCCGATCGCGTCGGCCACAGCGCCACCGACACCGGTATCGATTTCGTCGAAAACGAGGGTGGGTGCCGAGCCGCGATCGGCGAGTGTGACCTTGAGGGCGAGCATGAAGCGCGCGAGTTCGCCGCCGGAAGCAATTTTCATCATCGGCCCCGGCTTCGAGCCGGGATTGGTCGAGACATGGAATTCCACACGATCAATGCCGGTGGCTTCGAGGCGCGCGGGATCGGTATCCACAACGGTTTCAAACCGTGCACGTTCGAGTTTCAGCGGCGGCAATTCGGCGGCAATCGCGTCATCGAGCGCGGCGGCGGCATTGCGACGCTTGGCGGAAATGCTCTCAGCCTTTGCGAGGATCAGGGCCTCGCGCGCGGCGACATCCTTTTCAAGCCGGGCGAGCTCCGCCTCGCCGTGATCGAGCGCATCGAGATCACCCGCGAGTTTCGCCGCGAGAGCCGGAAGCTCCTCGACGCGCGTTTGATATTTGCGGGCCGCCGCACGCAGGGCGAAAAGACGTTCCTCAATGCGCTCAAGCTCGCGCGGATCGAACTCGGCTTGGCGTAACTCGGCATCAAGCCCGCCTTGCGCCAAATCGAGCGATTGCAGCGCGGCGTCGAGCGCCGTGATTGCCTCGACGAGATCCGGACCTGCCTGATCCCGGCGCCGTTCCAGGCGACGCAGAACAGAGATCAGCACGGGTCCCGGTGCATTCTCGCCCGAAAGCAAATCAGCGGCATCACGCAGGTCAGCGGTGATCTTCTCCGCGGACATCATGCGCTGACGCGCCTCAGCCAAACGATCCTCCTCGTCGGGTTCCGGCGAGAGTTTGTCGAGTTCAGCCGTGGCGTGGCGCAAGTAATCCGCTTCGCGACGAGCCGCTTCAATGCGGGCACGATGTGCCGCCAGTGCCCTGCCCGCCTCGCGCCAACCTGCATGGAGCACCGAGAGTTCGGCGACGTCCTCGGAAAGCCCCGCGAAATCATCAATGAGGTCCCGATGCGTTGCGGGGTCGATCATGGCGCGATCGGCATGCTGGCCGTGGATTTCCACGAGCGCCGCGCCAATCGTTCGCAATGCCTGCATGCTCACAGGACTATCATTCACGAAAGCCTTCGAGCGGCCATCCGCCATCTGCACCCGACGCAGGATGAGGTCACCCTCAATGGAAGCGCCGGCCTCGGCGGCGGCAACCAGCGCAGCGTGTCCCGCAGGGAGATCGAACACAGCGATGACCTGCCCTTGGCTAGCTCCCGCGCGCACAAGGCTGCCATCGCCGCGCGCGCCGAGAGCGAGCGAAAGCGCATCCAGCAGAATGGATTTGCCCGCCCCTGTCTCACCCGTGAGCACGGAGAGCTGGTTCGCGAAAGCAAGGTCCAGCCGCTCGATCAGGACGATATCCCGGATCGACAGGCTCGCGAGCATCGCTGACGCCTTTCAGGCTGAAGAGAGTGCGGCTCTTAGAGACCGACCATGCGGGTCGCGCCCTGGAAGGCACGGCTAATCCACGAGCCGCGGTTCTCGCGCGGCTCAAGCCCGCCCGATTTCAGCAGCGTGAACGCATCTTTGTACCATTGGCTATCGGGGAAGTTGTGGCCGAGAACGGCTGCAGCCGTCTGGGCCTCATTCACGATGCCCATGGCCATGTAAGCTTCGACGAGCCGCGATAGGGCTTCCTCGATATGGCGCGTATTCTGGTACTTGATCACCACTTCACGGAAGCGGTTGATCGAACCCGTGTAATTGCGCTGATTCAGATAAAAACGGCCGATATCCATTTCCTTGCCGGCGAGCTGGTCGCGCGCAACGCGGATACGGTCGCGGGCATCCCCAGCATATTCTGAATTCGGCCACTTGCGCACGAGATCCTCGAACGCCACCAGCGATTTTTCAGCGCGTTCCTGATCGCGCGTGATGTCGAGGATCTGGTTGTGGTAGCTCATGCCCACGAGATATTGCACATAAGGCGTGTCGGGGCTTGCAGGATAAAGCTGAACATAACGGCGACCATGGTTGATCGCATCGGCGAAATCGCCCCCTTCATAAGAGGCGAAGGTGCTAAGAACCATCGCGCGACGCGACCAGTTCGAATAGGGATATTGCTTGTCGAGTTCGACAAACTTCTTGGAGGCGCCGCCGAAATCGCGCGCCTCGAGCCGCGCAAGGCCATCGTTGAACAGAACCTCGGCGCGTTCATCCTTGCCGATATCGCTCTTCGGGCCACGATCTTCCCAGGGGTTGATGGAGGCAATCGTGTCCGTCACAGTTTCGCATGCCGAAACCGTGAAGGCGAGCATCGCGCCTGCCAGCAGACGCAAGCCAAGACCTGCCCGCCTGGTTTTCGTAAGGCTATCGCTACCCTGCGCCATCACATCCACTCCGCGAGGCTCTGAGGCCCTGCTAACAACCCGGTTGATCCGAAAGGCCGGATTCACCATAACGCTTCCGCGTTCTTTTGGTGGAAACCGCCACACAAGGCAAGAGCCCGCCCGCTTCCATTCGAGATCGTCGTTAACCGAGATCGTCATGGCAGCAATATGGCAGGCGCGCTGAGAAACTTCACTCGCGCGCGAAACAATTGAAAATTCAGAAGATCAGTTCACGTCGGGCGCGAAAGCGGCAACCGGCTGGAACATTTCACCACGGGCACGAACCGGACGACGCACGGCTTCGGTGAGGGCAAAATTGGCCCGATCGGCGAAGAGCGCATCGAGCATCATGACATTGAGCTTATGGCCGGGGCAGAACGCCTTGTAATGGCCCTGGATCGCGTAACCCGCCAGCGCGAGGTCACCAATGGCGTCGAGCAGCTTGTGGCGGACGAACTCGTTCGGGAAGCGCAGGCCTTCCGGGTTCACCACGCGGTCTTCGCCTACAGCCACGGTATTCTCGAGGGAGGCACCGCGCGCGAGGCCCGCTTTCCAGAGCGCCTCGACATCTTTCATGAAACCAAAAGTGCGGGCGGAGGAAATTTCGCGACGATAACGATCGGAGGAGAAATCGAAGGAATAGGTCTGGCGGCCAATGACCGAGTGGTTGAAGGCGATCTCGAGATCAAGCCGGAAACCATCATAGGGAAGAAGCTCAGCAACCGAGTTGCCCATCTCAACACGCACCGGGCGCAGAACACGCACCACTTTGCGCTGCTGCTTATGGTGGCGGATGCCGGCTTGCAAAATATGCTCGACGAAAATGCGCGACGAACCATCAAGGATCGGCATTTCGGGTCCATCAACCTCGACAAGCACATTGTCGATCTCGAGGCCGGCGAGAGCCGACATCAGATGCTCGATGGTAGCGATAGTGGCGCCGGTTTCATCGCCGATCACGGTGCAAAGCTGAGTATCACGCACCGAGGTGTGACGCGCCTCGATCAGACGCTCACGCCCATTGGGCAGATTGGTACGCAGGAATGTGATGCCGGAATTCGCTTCAGCGGGGTGGAGAACAACACGTGCGGGCTGGCCGGAATGGACACCAATACCTTCGATGACAATCTGTTCAGCCAGCGTCGTTTGCGTCACGTCGTAGTCCCCTATTCCCGGGAGAGAAGCGTAGGAGGCTCCGTTGCGCATCGCGCTAAGGCCTCTCAAACCCGCTCGTCTCGAAACGCGTTGCACGCAACAATCTCGAACGACGAACAAAACGCTTCGTCCCACCACGGCCCTGCCCTTGAGCAGCGCCATCTCCGGGAGGGTGGATACCCCTTTGGCCGGCAATCACAAAATCACTGTTTCTTACCAAGTGTAACACATTGCCGCCATGGTTTCTAACGCAAGAAATCCACGTTTTACTCAGTACTATCAGAGTTTTATACAGGCCATTTTCGCTGGCTTCAAACGGCCCTGCGCGCTCACGTGCAGGACCATGTTACAGGCCTGTGACCGCGGGAACGTGTTCCCGCTATCCACAGGTTACTTGGATTGCCGGCGCAGGAAGGCGGGAATCTCAAGTTGATCATCCTCGAAGGAACGAGTCGGCGCCGGAGCGCGTCCTTGCGCATCGAGCTGTCCCTGTGCTGGACGATAGGCTGGGGCAGCGGGCTGCGGCGGGGCGGGGCGGCGGCCGTAAAGCGCATGCGTTGCGCTCGGCTGAGCCGATGCTTGCGGGGTCGGCGCTGATTCCTGCACTGGGGCCGGAATCGGGGCCACGTCCTCATGGGCGCCCGTCTCGTCTTTCGGACGACCAAAGCCGACGGCAGCGAGGCGCTGCATCAGGCTCATGCGCTTGGCTTCCGGCGGCGGCGGCGCAATGCTCGCCTCTGTGCGATGCGCCTGAAGCATCGCTTGGCCCGGCAGCGGGAATTCTTCCATCGTCGGCATGCGCTGCGCACGCGCGATGCGCTCCGGCTCCGGCGGAATGAAAGCTTCTTCCATCACCGGCTCAGGCTGTCGAGCCACTGGCTCTTCCATCACGGGTTGAGCGAAGAAGGTCTGGCGAGGGGCTGCGGGAGCGACCACCACTTCCGGTTCGCGCTGTTGAAGAACGGGCTGAGGCGCTTCAACGACCGGCGAGAAAGTCGGCACCAACGGTGCTTCGACCATTTCAGGCTGAGTGGCAGCCGGCGTGAACGTGGCCTGCGCCGCGTTGCGAGCCGCCATTTGGGCACGCAGGCGATCCGCCATCATGGCGAGGCGCTGGTCGATCGTCATCTGCGGCTCACCTGCGGCTTCTGCTCGGGCCTGATCGAGCCCGGTCGCGACCACCGAAACGCGAATGATGCCTTCCAGGCTCTCATCCTGCGTAGCACCAAAGATGACGTTCGCGTCCATATCCACTTCCTCACGGATGCGGTTGGCAGCGGCGTCGACCTCGAAGATTTTCATGTCAGGGCCGCCCGTGATCGAGATCAGCAGGCCGCGCGCCCCTTTCATCGAGGTTTCATCGAGCAGCGGATTGGCGATCGCGGCTTCAGCGGCCATGATGGCGCGGGTTTCGCCTGTGGCTTCGCCTGTGCCCATCATCGCCTTGCCCATATCGCGCATCACGGCGCGGACATCGGCAAAATCGAGGTTGATCAGGCCGGGTTTCACGATGAGATCGGTGATCGAGGCCACACCGGAGAGCAGCACCTGATCTGCGAGTGCGAAGGCTTCCGCGAAGGTCGTGCGATCCGAGGCGATGCGGAAGAGGTTCTGGTTCGGGATGACAATGAGCGTATCCACCGCCTTCTGAAGTTCGGCAATCCCGGCTTCCGCGACGCGCATGCGACGCTGGCCTTCGAAATGGAACGGCTTTGTCACCACACCGACGGTGAGGATGCCCATTTCGCGAGCGACGCGGGCAATGACCGGCGCAGCGCCAGTGCCGGTGCCGCCACCCATGCCTGCGGTGATGAACACCATGTGCACATGCGCGAGGTGATCGCGGATTTCATCCATCACCTCTTCGGCAGCCGAGCGCCCGACTTCCGGCTGCGAACCGGCACCAAGACCTTCGGTCACCTGAATGCCCATCTGCACGCGCTTTTCAGCATGGCTGAGGAGTAGCGCCTGTGCATCGGTGTTCGCGGCAACGAACTCGACCCCGGCAAGGCCACAGCGGATCATGTTGTTGACCGCGTTGCCGCCGGCACCACCCACACCGAACACCGTGATCCGCGGCGTCAGTTCCCGGATATCCGGAGCCTTGATCGTGATTGTCATGGTCGTCTCGCTCCTTACACGTTCGAGGCTTTCAGCCCCGAAGATTCCAAATCAGAAACTGTCCTTGAGCCATTGGGAGACACGGGAGATGTACCCCCCGGTCCCCGTCATACCGAGCGCTGCAGAGCGCCCGGCCTCAAAAAATTCGCGCCCGGCCACCTGTGGGTAGACCAGCAGGCCAACCGCCGATGAAAAGGCCGGGCTTTTCGCCGCTTCCGGCAGGCCTTGAATCCCGACAGGGCGCGCAATGCGGGTCTGGGTGCCAAGAATCCGGCGCGACAACTCCATCAAGCCGCCAAGCTGCGACGTGCCACCGGTGATCAGCACATGCTGACCAGCCGTGATCGGGAAGCCTGCTTTCGAGAGCCGCTCGCGTACGAAATCAACGATTTCCTCGGCGCGAGGACGCACAATGCGGGTGAGCTGGCCGAGTGGCACAGCGTGGCTCTGGTCACGATCATCCTCGCCCACCTGGCGGATGGTGAGGATGTCGCGAAGATCCGCTTCGGTCTCGATGCAATGGGCGTGGCGGCATTTGAGCTTTTCGGCATCATCGAGACGCATCGAAAGGCCGCGCGCGATATCGAGTGTGATGTAGTTTCCGCCAACCGCAATCGCATCGACATGCACGAGATGGCCTTGATGGTGCACGGCTACGGTTGTGGTTCCGCCGCCGATATCGATGACCGTGGCACCGAGTTGAGCTTCGTCATCGCAAAGCGTGGCGAGCGAGGAGGCATAAGGCGTGGCCACCAAGGCCTCGACCTTGATATGCCCGCGCTCGACCGCGATCATGAGGTTATGCGCCGCGAGCGGCTCGCAGGACGCGATGTGAAGATCGACCTCAAGCTGGTCTCCGACCATGCCTTTCGGCTCGTGAATGCCGCCTGCGCCATCGAGTGCGTAACCCACCGGCAGCGCATGCAGGATGGCGCGACCATTCTGCTGCGCATGCGAGGACGCAACCTCGATCACGCGCTGGACATCATTATCCGAGACATCGCGGCGGTTGATCGCCACACGGCCCGCGAAATGCTGCGAGCTGATCCGCCCGCCGCTCATATTCACGATCGCGCTTGCGACCTGCACGCCGGCCATGCGCTCGGCGGCATCCACCGCGAGGCGGATGGATTTCTCAGCCTCGGCGAGGTCGATCACCGTGCCGCCCTTGAGGCCGCGCGATTTCTGATGCCCGATGCCGAGAACGCGCATGCGATGCGTGCGGCCCGAGAGCACGTCCGAGCCCTCGATCGGGTCGAGGCGCGCGATCAGGCACACGACCTTCGAAGTGCCAACATCCAGCGCGGAGATGATGACGCTCTTGTTCGCCGGCACGGGCCGGATGCGGGGCGTGATGTTCGAGGGGAGCCGCATCAGACCCGCCCTCCGGCTTTCTTGATCCGCGCGTTTACGCTTTCGGCGTGGGCAGCGGCGGCCTCCTCGGTGAGGCGCAGGGTGATGCGGTCTTTCAACCGCAAATCGACGGCCAACACGGCACGGTCAGTCACTTTGGCGTCCTTTTCAATGGCCCAGAACGCCTTGAGCGCCTCGGCCGCGCCCTCCTCCGGAAGGAGAAGGTCCACGCCATTCAGAAGTTTGAGATTCCAGCGCCGCCCGGCGACCAAAGTGCCAGCGCGGATCTGCGATTGAAGCTCGGGCACCGCTGCGGTCAGCGTTGCATATTCCGTCACGCGCAGGTTCGATTCCGGCCCCACCACATGCGGCAGGCGCAGGAAGCGGGCATCGGAGAAGGTCTCGATCGCTGTGCCATCGGCCGCAATCACCTTCACCTCGCCATCAATCTGCCAGAGCGCATAGGGCACGCGTTCGCGGATATCGATGCGCAAACGGTCGGGGTAGAGCTTGGTCACTTGCGCTTCGGCGATGAGCGGCACCGCAAGGAGTTTCGCGCGCAAATCCTGCGGATCGAGAAATGGCAGCGAGGCGCGCGGATCGAGCCCCGAAAATGCAATCACTTCATCGCGCGTGAGTTCAGCATGGCCCTCGACGGCAATCTGCTCGACACCAAAGCCGACCCAGCGCGCAAGCGCATCCCGTGGAGTGCCGAAGTCGCGCCGGAAGGCGTCGTCATGGCCACCCGCAAAAAAGCCGGCCATCGCGGAAGCAAACAGGAACAGGATCGCGAAGCTCGAACCGATGCCCCGCGGAATGGAAAACTGGCCCTGGCGCGCCCGGCGACGGGCAGCCCGCGAGGCGCGATAAAGGGCGAAGGCTGCGGCAGGTTTGCCGAACCAGGATTTTAGCGTCGGAGGGAGGCGTCCTGCACCATCCATGAGACCAACTCGCCGAATGACTGGCCGCGATATGCGGCTAGTTCGGGCACTAGCGAGGTCTCTGTCATGCCGGGTTGCGTATTCACTTCCAGACAGACCAGCGTGTCGGTTGTCTCATCGTAACGGAAATCCGCCCGTGAGACACCACGACAGCCGAGAGACTCGTGTGCCCTCACAGCCATTTCTTGAACCTTCTGGTAAATATTCGGTTTAAGAGGTGCTGGCAGGACGTGAATTGAGCCGCCTTTCGAATACTTTGCTTCAAAGTCATAGAAGGCGCCACCTGCAGGGCGAATTTCGATGATATCCAAAGGTTTTGCCCCATCTGGATACCCAATCACGCCGCAAGTGAGTTCCAGACCCGGAATAAAGGGCTCGCAGAGCATTTCGTCATCGAGTGGCCAATCCTCCGCCGTTAACTCAATCGGCGGCCGATTGGCCCCTTCGCGCACAATAAAAACTCCGAATGACGAACCATCCGCCACAGGCTTCGCGACATAGGGAAGCGGCAGGGGGTGCATTTTTGCCACTTCGAATCGCGAGAGGGTGAGGCCCGCAGCGACCGGTACACCCGCGGCGGCCATCACCGTTTTTGCACGATCCTTGCGCATCGCGAGCGCCGAAGCGAGCACACCGGAATGGGTGTAGGGAATACCGAGAACCTCCAGCACGCCCTGAATGGTGCCATCCTCGCCGAACGGGCCATGCAGGGCGTTAAAGCAAACATCGGGCTTCAAGGCGGTCAGAACCTGCGCAATATCACGCCCGACATCGACCTCGGTGACCTGATAGCCCTGTCCACGCAAAGCGGCGACGCAGCCTGCACCACTGCTCAAACTGACCGGTCGTTCCGCTGACCAGCCGCCCATGAGAACCGCGACATGTTTGGGCATGACTATCTCCTCGCGGGATCAGCCCGCGCCTTGCGCCTTTGCCGGACTATCAGCCTGGCATCGTTAACGCTGTCTTGACATCAGGCCGTGCGGCCAGCGCGCTTCACTTCCCATTCCAGCGTAACGCCGGTCTTGGCCTTGACCAGCGCAATGATCGCTTCGCCGAGGCCTTCGATATCCGCTGCGGTCGCCCCATCATGAGCGATGAGAAAATTCGCGTGCTTCTTCGACATCTCCGCCTGCCCGACGCGCAGGTTGAGCCCGCCGGAATCACGGATGAGGCGCCAGGAGGAATGCCCCGGCGGGTTCTTGAAGGTCGAACCTGCTGTGCGGACCTTGGTTTCCTGATCGCGCTCGCGATGCTCCTGCACACGGGCATTGATGGCACGAACTTCTTCCGGGTCGCGCGCAAAACCTTGCAGCAGGGCTTCGGTGAAGATGGTGTCGGGTGCTATTCCGCAGCTGCGATAGACGAATTTCATATCCTCGGGCGTTAGCGTGATGATCTCGCCTTGGCGCGTCACGGCTTTGGCTTCAACGAAACGCTCGCGCGTCTCGCCTTCAATTTCCGGGTTCGTGTTCGAGCGCGTCCCGGCATTCATACGCAGAGCGCCGCCGATCGAGCCCGGGATGCCGAACAGAAATTCGAGCCCGCCGATCCCGGCATCCGCTGCTGCCATTGCCACTTTCCGGTCTGCTGCGAATGCGCCAGCACGGATGCGATGCCCTTGCTCAATCGCGATCTGCCCGAACGCTTTCGGCGAAAATCGGATCACAACACCGGGAATGCCGCCATCGCGGATGATCATGTTCGAGGCCAAGCCAATCACGGTGACAGGGATTTCAGCTGGCAGGCTTTGCAAGAAATAGGCGAGGTCCTCTGTGTCCGCCGGCGTGAACAACGCCTCCGCTGGCCCGCCGACCCTGAGCCACGTGAAAGGTGCCAAAGCTTCGTTCGCCAAGAGACGCCCGCGCAGGGCAGGCATGACAGCTGCGAGACGGGCAGCAAGCGTTTCGCTCACGCCTTCATCCCCGCGAGTTCGCCAGGCAGGGCGTAGGCCCAGTTGGTGATGGTGCCTGCGCCGAGCAGAACAACATAGTCGCCCGCTTTCGCAATACCGGCGATGTGCTGCGCGAGCGTTTCCGGGCCTTCGAGCGCGATCACGTGCCGATGCCCGCGCGCCTTGATGGCTGCAACCAGATCATCGCGCGAGGCACCCTCGATCGGGGTTTCGCCGGCGGAATAGATGTCGGCCACAAGCACCGTATCGGCGTCGTTGAAACAGCTCGCAAAATCCCCAAACAGCGATTGCAGGCGGGTGTAACGATGCGGCTGTACCACGGCCACAACCTTGTTTTTCGTCGAGGCGCGCGCGGCGCGCAGCACCGCTGCAATTTCTACCGGGTGATGGCCGTAATCGTCGAAAATCTGAACGCCATTCCACTCGCCGGTTTTCGTGAAGCGGCGTTTGACGCCCGCAAACCCTGCGAGCGCGGAACGGATCACATCAACCTTCACGCCCAGATCATGCGCCACCGCAATCGCGGCAGTGGCATTGAGCGCATTGTGATGGCCCGGCATGGGCATCACGAGATCGGGCACGAGGGTCACCTGTCCCGTTTTCCGATCCCGGATTTCCAGGCTGAAACGACTTTGCCCGCCCGCAAGATCAATGCTCTTCATGCAATAATCCGCTTGCGGATTCTCGCCATAGGTGATGACGCGCCGATCCTCGATCTGACCCACAAGGTCTTGCACCGTGGGGTGATCCAGACACATCACCGCGAAGCCATAGAAGGGCAAGTTATCGACCAGCTGGCGGAACGCTTTCTTGATCGCATCAAAAGTGCCGAAATGATCGAGATGCTCGGGGTCGATATTGGTGATGATCGCAACGTCGGCAGGCAGCTTGAGGAACGTGCCGTCGCTTTCGTCAGCCTCGACCACCATCCAGTCGCCATTGCCGAGGCGCGCATTGGTGCCATAGGCGTTGATGATGCCGCCATTGATGACGGTGGGATCGAAACCGGCTTTGTCGAGCAGAGTCGCCACGAGCGAAGTCGTTGTGGTTTTCCCATGCGTGCCAGCAATCGCGACGCAGGAGCGGAACCGCATGATCTCGGCCAGCATCTCGGCGCGTCGCACCACAGGAATGCGCTGCTCGCGCGCGGCGGCAAGCTCAGGGTTGTCGCGCTTGATCGCGGTTGAAACCACCACCACCGCCGCATTCGCGAGATTCTCGGCCTTGTGGCCGACGAAACAGTTGATGCCCTGCGCCCTCAGGCGCTTCACATTGGCATTGTCAGAGGCATCCGAGCCCTGCACCGTATAGCCGAATTTCGCGAGCACCTCGGCAATGCCGGACATGCCGATGCCGCCGATCCCGATAAAGTGAATCGGGCCGGTTTCGCGCGGAATTTTCATAGCTCTCATGGCGACGATCTTCTCAGACTCAGAGGGAACGCGATAGCGGGCGGCGCTGACTATCAGCGCTTCGCCAGAATGGAAAGCACATGGCTCGCAAGTCGCATCGCGGCATCAGAAACGCCGATGCTCTTTGCTCTCGTGGCCATCTCGGCCAGCCGCTCGGGGTGACTCAGCTTGCGGCTGAGCATTTCGGCCAGTGAAACCGGTGTGAACGCTGTTTGCGGCACGGCAAGCGCTCCACCAGCGGCCACAAGCACTTCTGCATTGCTGGCCTGATCTTGGTCGATCGCACCGGGATAGGGGACCAAAAGCGCGGGACGACCAATCACAGACAGCTCTGTCACGGTCATGGCACCGGCGCGCGCGATCACGAGATGCGCCTCAGCCATCCGGTGCGGCAGATCGGGGAAGAACGGTTTGACCTCATGCTTCACGCCGAGCGCCTGATAGACCTTCGAGACGCGCATCTCGTCTTCTTCGCGCGCCTGCTGGGTCACGACGAAGCGGTTGCGCAGTTCAGGCGCAATATGCTGGAAAGCTCCGGGGACAACATCACTCATCACGCGCGCGCCGAGGCTACCGCCGGTCACAAGCAGCCGCAGGGGCTGATCAGGAGACGGAGGCGCATATTCGCTCTCAGCCGCGAGCAGAACCGGTTTTCTGACGGGATTGCCGGTAAAAACGGTCTTTTCAGGAAAATCCGGCTCCGAATCCGGAAAGCCCGTTGCAATCGAAGTCGCGCGTTTGGCGAGAAAGCGGTTCGCGCGGCCCATCACGGCGTTGGCTTCATGCAGAACGGTGGGAATGCCCTTGAAGCTCGCCGCGAGAACCGGCGGCACGGTGGGATAGCCGCCAAAACCGACCACGACTTTCGGCTGAAGCTTGCCCAGCAGCGACATCGCTTCCATCGTGCCTTTGATCAGCTTGATACCGCCGCTGATTTTTGCGCTCAAGCCCGAACCTGTCACCGTGCCGGCTGTCAGCGTTATCACTTCGCCGGGGAAGCGACTGGCCCAATCGCTGCCGGCGATGCGGTTGTCGGTCACGAGGGCCACCTGACATCCGCGATTGACGAGCTCCACGCCTAGCGCCTCGGCCGGGAAGAGATGTCCGCCTGTGCCGCCTGCCGCGAGCACAATCAGCGGTTTCGACTTGGCGTCAGACATGTTGAGGCTCCGGACCAGAAACTGGGGCATATGCCGGTGTGCGCTCAATGAGGCTGGATTTGGGCCGCCGCCGCGTCACCGCCAGCAACATGCCCGCCGCCAAGCCCACCGAGAGCAGTGATGAACCGCCATAGGAAAGGAACGGCAGTGTCATCCCCTTGGGCGGGATGAGGTTGAGATTCACCGCCATGTTGATGAAGCTTTGCAACCCGAACAGCATCACCAGCCCAGCTGCAGCCAGCCGGCAGAACGGATCGGTGTTCTCTCGCGCAGCAAATACACCGCGTATGACGATGAAGGCGAACACCGACACCACCATCAGACAAACAATCGCGCCGAATTCCTCGCCGATCACCGCGAATAGAAAATCCGTATGGCTCTCGGGCAGCGAGCGCTTCACCGTGCCCTCGCCAGGGCCACGCCCGAGCCACCCCCCCTGATAGAAGCTTTCCAGCGCTTGATCAGTGTTGAAGGTGTCGGCATCCCCCTTCGAGAGAAAGCGATTAATGCGGTCGGTCGCGTGATCCAGGAAGCGATAGGCGAGAAACAACCCCGCCATGCCCGCAGCCACCAGCCCCACCACCCAGAGGATATGCAGTCCCGAGAGGAAGAACAGGGCCGCCCATACCGCCGAAACCAGGATGGTCTGACCGAGATCGGGCTGGCGGATCAGAGGGATGGCGATCATCGCCAGGAGTAGAAAGGCGAAAAAGATAGGCAGAATGGAGAGATCTTTCCGCTCGGTCGCCTGCGAGAAAGCCCAGGCGCTCATGACCACGAAGGCCGGCTTGACGATTTCCGAGGGCTGCAGGTTGAAGCCGCCGATGAAAATCCAGCGTCTCGCGCCCTTGATCTCGGTGCCGATGAACAAGGTGGCGACCACCAAAGTGAAGCCGATCACAAAGATGATTAGCGCGAGCCGCCTCACCGCACGCGGCGTGAGGAACGATGTCCCCACCATGATCAAACCCGCGAGAACGAGGAATATCGCTTGCCGATTCACAAAATGGAAGGTCGAGAGACCGAGTTTGTTCGCCACTGGCGGATAGGCCGCGAGCCCGAACAGAATGCCTGAGACCATCAAAGTGACGAACGAGAACATCAGCCAACGGTCGATGGTCCACCACCATTCACCGAAGGGTGTGCGCTCCGCGCGGCTGACCATCCTAGACCTCCGCCTTTTGGGTCTCGCCTCCCGGCCGGACCGCTCAGCGGCAGGCCATCAAAGAGGTTCGAAACCCGGCAATTGCTCAACGAGGTCGCGGAAGGCCTTCCCCCGCACCTCGAAATTCGGGAACTGGTCAAAAGAGGCGCAAGATGGTGAAAGAAGAATTACCGGCTCTTGAAAATCCGCCGCTTTTGCATCTTCAGCCGCCTGTTTAACAGCTTCCGCAAGCGTCCCGCTCAGCACATGCGGAACCTTTTCGCCGAGGGTTTGGCTGAAGGCAGCTGCAGCCTCGCCAATCAGGTAGGCTTTTGCCACACGCCCAAAATGGGGTTTGAGGTCTCCAATACCACCTGCCTTGGGCTTGCCACCACAAATCCAGAAAATCCCCTCCTCAAAAGCCAACAGCGCTTTTTCGGTGGAATCGGCGTTGGTGGCCTTCGAATCGTTGATGGCCATCGCCTTGCCGATCCGCCCGATCTGCTCCATCCGGTGCGCAAGGCCGGGGAAACTCGCGAGCCCCTGCTGGATGATCTCTTGCGGCACACTGAGCTGGAGGCAGGCCGCGACAGCCGCTGCTGCGTTCTGGCCATTGTGATCGCCACGCAGCGAGCCGATGCCGGAGAGGTCAGCGAGCTGATTGGCGTGAGACCCGGTGATGTTCCGCCCATTCACATGAATGGATGCCCCGTGTTTCGCGACAACAGAAATCGTGATGGTCCGGCCGCCACCTTTCGAATGGCGCAGAGCGATCGCTTCGGAAGCGGGATCGTCGATCCCGACAATCGCGATCTGCGACGCGGCGATCATCCGCTGTTTGATGCTGGCATAATGCTCAAACGTGCCGTGCCGGTCGATGTGATCTGGCGAGAGGTTCAGATGCACGCCGATCGTGGGGGCGATATCGGGCGCGAGATCAATCTGATAGGAAGAGCATTCGAGCACATGCACGCGCCGGTCGGAATCCTTTGACGATGGTTCAAGCTCCAGCACGGGCGTGCCGATATTCCCGCCCATCTGCACATCAAAGCCTGCAACCCTCAGCATATGCGCGATCAGCGCAGTGGTGGTCGATTTGCCATTCGTGCCGGTGATGCAGATCACGAGACTGTCGGGCGCGCCGGCCGAGCGCTGGCGGAAAAACAGGTCGATGTCGCCAATCACGGGCACATTGAACGCATGCGCGAGTTTCACGCTCCAATGCGGCTCCGGGTGTGTCAGAGGGACGCCCGGCGCGAGGATGAGAGCTGCGACATTCTTCCAATCGAGTTCTCGCAGATCGCGGGCATCGAAACCCGCTTTGCGAGCCTTCTCTATGGCAGCCGGTGCATCATCCCAGACCGTGACGCGCGCGCCGCCTTTCCGCAAAGCCTCGGCCGTGGCCATGCCCGAGCCTCCGAGCCCGAACAAGGCAACAGATTGATCACGGAAGGTTTCCACTGCGATCATGAAGGCACTCCTACACTGCCATCACCGGAGCAAACCGGTGACCCTTTGCAATTTCCATGTCGGGAAACATGGGCGGCCAGGTCAAGCCCGGCCATGACCGAGCGCAAAGGCTTAGCGCAATTTCAGCGTCGCCAGCCCGATCAGCGCCAGAATGACCGCGATGATCCAGAAACGGATCACGACCTGAGGCTCTTTCCAGCCCTTCTTCTCGTAATGATGGTGGATCGGCGCCATGCGGAACACGCGTTTGCCGGTGAGCTTGAAGGACGCGACCTGAATGATCACGCTCATAGCCTCGAGCACAAACAAGCCACCAACAATGGCAAAGACAATCTCGTGCTTGGTCGCCACCGCAACCGAGCCCAGAAGCCCCCCCAATGAGAGCGAACCCGTATCACCCATAAACACCTGCGCCGGCGGTGCATTGAACCAAAGAAAACCGAGGCCCGCACCGATCACCGCACCGAGCAACACCGCGAGTTCACCCGTGCCGGGGACAAAATGGATCTGCAGGTAATTCGCAAAAATCGCGTTACCGGAGAGATAGGCGATGAAACCCAGCGTACCCGCTGCGATCATCACTGGCACAATCGCGAGGCCATCCAACCCATCGGTGAGGTTCACGGCATTGCCGAAGGCGACAATCACAAACGCGCCGAACACGAAGAAAAACAGGCCGAGATTGATCAGCACATCCTTGAAAACGGGGATCGCGAGTTTCGTTGCGAGAGCCGGCGGGAAGAGCTGGCTCATCGCATAGCAGGCCGCTCCCGCAATGACGAATTCCAGACCCAATCGCGCGCGCCCCGAAAAGCCTTTGTGCGATTGCTTTGTGACTTTGAGAAAATCATCCCAAAACCCGATCGCCCCGAAGCCGAGGGTGACCAGCAACACGCACCAGACATAGCCGTTCTTCAAGTTCGCCCAGAGCAGGGTTGAAACCAGAAACCCGGCCAGGATCATCAGACCGCCCATTGTGGGCGTGCCGCGCTTGAGAAGATGTGTTTCCGGCCCATCTTCCCGGATCGGCTGGCCTTTACCCTGCTTGACGCGCAAGAGGTTGATAATCGTGGGGCCGAAAATCAGGACGAAAAACAAGGCCGTCATGGTGGCGGCGCCGGCGCGGAATGTGATGTACCGAAACACGTTCAACGGATTGATTGAAGCGCTGAATTCCGCAAGCCAGAAAAGCATTCCAGTCCATCCTCAGAAAGGCCGCGCTTGACGCCAGAAACGCAGCGCGTCGTTCAGATTACACGTCGTCCCGATCCGCATTTGCGGCGGGAAAACGCCCCTTCATCGCTGCAACGATGCGCCCCATGCGCGAGCCGAGCGAGCCTTTCACCATCACCACATCCCCAGGCTGGATGGCGGCGAGCACGGCTGGTTCCAAAGCCGCTGAGTCCTCGGCATAAGCCCCGCGCCGATCCGGCGGCAAGGCCTGCCAGAGGTTTTTCATCAATGGTCCGCAACAAAAAGCGAGATCGATGTCGTTTTCGGCCATGGAATCACCGAGGCCAGCATGCAGGGCCGCCCCTTCAGGACCCAATTCGAGCATGTCGCCCATCACGGCGATTCGCCGGCCACGAAGACCGCGTGGCATGGAGCCCGTGACCGCGAGGGCCGCACGCATCGAAGATGGATTGGCGTTGTAACTCTCATCAATGAGTGTGAATTTGCCCGCCCCGGTTTCGAGCTTGGCGCGTCGCCCTCGCCCTTCCACCGTGGTGAAATCCTGCAAAGTAAGCGCAGCCAGCGCGAGATCAGCGCCGAGCACATGCATCGCCGCGAGAACAGCGAGTGAGTTCATGGCGAGATGGCGCCCTGGCGCGCCCAGTCGGTAAGTGACCGGAGTACCAAAGACCTCGGCCGAGACCATCGAGAAATCGGGATCAAGATGGATATGTGTCAGGCGCACATCCGCATTGTCGCCCGCACCGAAGCGGACGATACGCCCGGCGCGACTCGCGCCGGCATGCGCCGCGAGGCGCGCAGCATGCTCATTGTCGGCATTGATGATCGCGACACCGCCGGGCTCAAGGCCAAAGAAGATCTCGCCCTTCGCATCGGCAATGCCTTGCAGGGTATGGAACTGCGCGAGATGAACCGGCTCAACCGTCGTGACAATCGCCACGTTCGGTCGCACCATTTGCGCAAGAGGCAGAATCTCGAACGGATTCGACATCCCGATCTCGAACACGCCGTAAGCCATCCCGCGCGGCATGCGGGCGAGCGTCAGCGGCACGCCCCAATGATTGTTGTAGGAGGCGATGGACGCATGCGTTGCGCCCTGGCGCGCGAAAACCGTGCGCATCATCTCCTTGGTCGAGGTCTTGCCGACCGAGCCGGTGATCGCAACAACCCGACCATGCATCTCAGCGCGGCGGTAACGCCCCATCCGCTCAAGCGAAGCCAGCACGTCATCCACGATGATCAACCGGGCATCGGCGCCGAAGGCGTTGGCATGCGCGCGATCGACCACGGCAGCGGCGGCACCCTTTTCTAGGGCTGAAGCCACGAATTCATGCCCATCCCGCGCTTCGCCCTTGATCGCGAAGAACAACGCTCCCGGCTCCAACGTGCGTGTGTCGATCGAGATCGAATGCACGTTGCCCAGCACGCCGCGCGCTTCACCGCGCAACACAGAAGCAAGTTCGCCCGCCTGCCAGATCATCAAAGCCTGATTGCTCATCCGGTCCGTTCCCTTGATCACACCCCGCGCGACCTCATGGTCGGAGAAGGGTAGAACTTCCGAGCCGATGATCTGGCCGGTTTCATGGCCTTTTCCGGCAATCAGCAAAGCATCGCCGGGCGAGAGATGACGAATTGCATCGCGGATCGCGCTGGCCCGGTCGCCGATCTCGATCGCTTCGGGCGCGCCGGTCATCACCGCCTGGCGAATGAGCGCAGGATTCTCGCTGCGCGGGTTGTCGTCGGTGACAACCACGAGATCAGCATATTGCGAAGCTATGCGTCCCATAATCGGCCGCTTGCCGGGATCGCGATCACCCCCGCAACCGAAGACAACAATCAACTTGCCGCTGACAGCCGGGCGCATCGCCAGCAAGGCATGCTGCAAGGCTTCCGGTTTATGAGCATAATCGACGAAAACGGGCGCGGCATTGAAGACGCCCACCTTCTCGAGCCGCCCCGGAACACCGGTGAGGCTTTCGAGGGCTGCAAACACCGCTTTTGGCTTCTCGCCAGTGTTGATCGCAAGAGCCGCCGCAACCAGCGCATTCTGCACCTGAAAAGCACCGACCAGCGGCAGGCTGACTTCATAGCTCTTGCCCTTGTGGCTGAGCACGAGCCGCTGACCGAAGCCGAAAGCCTCGATGGATTTTAGAACGATATCCTGTCCGCGCTTGCCCACTGTCACGGGCAATCGCCCGGCGAAACCGGCGGCAACAGCCGCTTCCGACCCACGATCCCCATCAAGATTGACAATCGCCGGCGCGCCCTTGGGTAAAAGCTCTTCAAATAAACGAAGCTTTGCGGCGAAATAACTCTCCATATCCGGGTGATAATCGAGGTGATCGCGCCCGAGATTGGTAAAGGCTGCCGCTTTCAACTGCACGCCGTCGAGGCGGAATTGATCCAGTCCGTGGCTCGACGCTTCCATCGCGAGATGCGTGATGCCCGCTTTGGCCAATTCTTCGAGCCGTTGATGCAATGTGACCGGATCGGGCGTTGTGAGCGAACCATATTCTGGTCCCTGGGGCCCGATGAAGCCTAGCGTGCCGAGGCTGCCGGCCTTACGGCCGAGTTTCGCGTAGATCTGTCGGGTGAATTCAGCGACGGATGTTTTTCCCGCTGTGCCCGTCACCGCAACGATCGTCGCGGGTTGACCGGGATGCATATAGGCCGCGGCCTTCGTGAGCGCGCGGCGTGCATCCTTCACGCGCAGGTAAAATGCCGTGAGTGTGAGATCCGCGGGGCGCGGACCCTCACCGACAATCACGGTTGCGCCCGCCTCAGCCGCCGTGGGAATGAAGCTTGCGCCGTCGATCTTGTTGCCGGGCACCGCGAAAAAGGCAAAACCTTGCTTTACTTTGCGGCTGTCCACAGCAACACCAAGCAAGGGCACGGTTTCATAAGCCGGTGCTTCGAGGCCGATCGCCCGAGCTAGCCCGCCGATCGTCGGTTGAGACGGCTCTGCCATAAATATCCTGCTTCGAGATTTCAGCGCACCTGCGCCACACCCATCCGCGCCACATGCGGGAAAGGCTGGAGTGGGGTTTCGAAACGCGGCTCAACGTTCAGCATTGGGCCGATGCGCTCGATAATCCGCCCCGTGGTCGGCGCAGCATTCCAGCCCGAGGTGGCATAGCCATGCGTCTCGGGCAAGCCCTTCGGTTCATCGAGCATCGTCATCACGAGGTAGCGCGGCTTGTCGGAAGGCATCACCGCCACGAAGGTGGTCAGCACTTTGTTCTTGGAATAGCGCCCGCGCACCACCTTCTCGGAGGTGCCGGTTTTGCCGCCGACATAATAGCCCGGGATATCCGTGCGCGTCGCCGAACCCTTCTCGGCGTTGAGGCGCATGACATAGCGCATCATCTGGCTTGTTTCGGGTTTGATCACCTGGACGGCAAGCGCATTGGCTTCTTCGCGACTGCGTTTCAGGTAAGTTGCAGGCAGGAAGCGCCCGCCATTCACCAAAGCTGCTGTGGCGATCGCAGCCGTCAGCGGCGCAACAGCAAGGCCATGCCCAAAGGCGATGGTCATGGTGTTCAACTCACCCCAGCGCGAGGGAAATAGCGGGTCGAGCCCTTCCGGCAATTCGGTCTTCGGGCGATCGAGCAGGCCCATTTTTTTGAGGAAATTCTTGTGTCCCTCGACGCCAACGGCCAAAGCCATGCGCGCGGTGCCGATATTCGAGGAATAGATGAAAATCTCAGGGACCGAGAGCGGTCGCCCCTTGCCCTTGTAATCGCCGATTGAGAAGCGCCCGTAGCGCAGGGGCTGGCGCGCATCAAAGACGCTCGTAAGCCTCACCTTGCCAGAATCGAGGGCCATCGCGGTTGTCAGCGCTTTGAAAGTCGAACCCATCTCGTAGCGCCCGAC
>JBOFZC010000207.1:0-14391 GCA_051654985.1 Rhabdaerophilum sp. | reverse complement strand
GCAAGGCGTGCAACTGCGCAATGGCCTGCGCCATCTGTTCATTCCCGGTCAGTGCCTTTGCAAGTGGCGTGCGTGTCAGTGAGGGTGCGATGCAGTTGACCCTGAGCTTCGGCGCGAGTTCAGCCGCGAGCGCACGCGTGAGGCCTTCTACCGCACCTTTCGCCATCGAGATCGAGGCATGCGCCGTAAAGCCTTGTTGAACCGCGACGGATGAGAACAGCACCACAGAGGCCGTGCCTGAATAAGCCTTCAGGGCCGGCAAGGCTGCCTGGACGGCCAAGGCAGCGCCCTGCGCATTGATGCGGAAATCGCGCTCGAAATCGGCAGAGGTGAGCCGCGCTAACGGCTTCAAAGTGATGGTACCCGCGGCATAGACCAAACCGGCGAGTTCGCCGCCAGCCTCCGGCGTCACTTTTGCGAAGGAAGCGGGGTCTTCAACATCTGCAATCGAAAAACGGCCACCGGTTTCCCCGGCTATCCTCGCGAGCCGCTCGGCATCCCGCCCGACAAGATGTGGAGATTGTCCGCGTGCCGCCACCTTGCGGGCAATCGCCGCACCGATGCCACCTGATCCGCCATAGATCAGAACCGTATCTACCATTGTGCCAAGCCTTCAGGGTGTTTGCGACGAGGGGGACCAACGATCGCGATGAGGAAAGTGTAATCGGTCTACGATGGTCGAGCTCGTCTGGTTCAAACGCGATTTGCGCACGCAAGATCATCGCCCGCTGGTCGAAGCTGCTGCTCATGGCCCCGTGCTGCCACTTTACATCGTTGAGCCAGATTACTGGGCATTGCCCGACACCTCGCGACGGCAATGGATCGCGATCCGTGCCACGCTCGAGGAACTCTCATCGCGCCTTTCGGAACTCGGTTCTCCCCTGATCATCCGGATCGGGGAGGCGACGGAGGTTCTTCGCACATTGCATCGAGACCATAGCGTCTCTGCCATCCATGCGCACGAGGAAACAGGCAACGATTTTACCTATGCCCGAGATCGCGCGGTGCATGCCCTGTGTCGAGACGCCCGCATTCCGTTTCACGAGTATCGGCAGTTCGGAGTGTTTCGTCGCCTGAAAGACCGCAATCCATGGACGCGGCTGCATCGTGAGCACATGATCGCGACACCATTGCCTGAGCCGAAACACTTTGACGGACCTGGCATCGTGATGAGCGATCCGCTGCCATCACCCGAAGCACTCGGCCTTCGTGCGGATGGCTGCGAGGCCCCGCAACCTGGCACGCGCGCCGAAGCCCTCAGGCTGTTCGAAAGCTTCTTCGCCGGGCGTGGTGCAAACTACCGGCGTGCGATGTCGAGCCCGCTTGGTGGCGAGAGCGCCTGTTCGCGCCTCTCTGTGCCGCTCTCGACGGGCGCGCTTTCGATGCGCGAAGCGCTGCATCGCTGCTTTGACGAACGCAAGCAACTCGCGAGCGTGCCCTCCCCCCACCGATCCATCCCGCTGACAGCCATCGACAGCCTTGTCGCGCGTCTCCACTGGCATTGTCACTTCATCCAGAAACTCGAAAGCGAGCCGGCGCTGGAATGGCGCTCGCAGCATGTGCTGCACGAGGCGCGGCGCTTCAATACAGCCGATGACGATCCGGTTCTTGAAGCATGGGCAAATGGCCAAACTGGCCTTCCCTTCTTGGATGCCTGTATGCGTTCGCTTGTTGCAACGGGCTGGCTGAATTTTCGAATGCGCGCGATGGTTCAGGCCGTTGCCAGTTATCACCTGGGCCTCGATTGGCACGCCTCGGGAACGCGCCTCGCGCGCCTCTTCACCGATTACGAACCCGGCATCCACTGGCCACAAGTGCAGATGCAATCGGGCCAGACCGGCATCAACACGCCGCGCATCTACAATCCTGTCAAACAGGGCCTCGATCAGGACCCAGAGGGCATTTTCACCCGCCGCTGGGTGCCGGAACTCGCGGATGTGCCGCTTTCCCTGCTTCAAGAGCCTTGGCGTATGAGTTTTGAAGAGCAGCAACGCTACGACTTCATTCTCGGCGTGAATTATCCCACGCGCATCGTTGATCACGAGATTGCGGCGAGAGATGCACGTGCGCGATTGACCGAAATCCGCAAGACCGCAGGCTATAGCGTTGAGGTCAAACGCGTGTTCGTGAAACACGGGAGCCGGAAACGGCAAGCGACCAGAAAGCGACCCGCGAAATTGGCTAAGAGCGAGGCGGCAGTTCTCGAGCCATCCAGGCAACTGAAGTTGGATTTTTAGTCACCGCGGTCCGCGTGAAAGACTGCATGCGAGTTCCCAGAAGCGGAATTGAGCCGCTTCTGCTTTCCCTGTTGTCGCCAAAAAACTTGATGATAACGATCGCAGAAAATTTTTTGCTATCCCTATGAAATATCAGACTATTGTATGCATTCAATTCACACGGTTACCCCGATTTCCGCATTTTTCCTGTTCTTTTGATTGTGAGCAGGGAAAGCTCGCTTCAGACCGGTTCGGTTTGGACTGCATAGCGCGTCAGAAGCTAGAGAATGTATCCGGAAATTTCTCGAATCGTGACAGCAGCCTCGGTTTTGCCACAGTTCATTTATCTGTAAAATCACACAATATCAGATATTTAACTATCTATTAATCTAAAGTCTTACAGACGAAAGCGCTATTTCGCCCAATTCTCCGACACTGGGAGAGTGGGCGAGGCTTTTTCCCTCTGAGTCCGGAGCACCGGAGCAAAGGAAAGAAGTCCTGCCTTCGAATCCCCCCTGTTAAATCGCCGCGGAATGAAAAATGCGGCCTGGGAGGAAACACTATATGGCACAAAGCAATGATGAAATTTACTGGGCAAAAACCAGTAAGCTGATGGTGGTGATGATGGTCCTCTGGATCTTCTTCAGCTTCATCGTCCACATGTTCGTGGTGCCGTTGAACGGCATCAAAATCCTTGGCTTCCCGCTCGGCTTTTACATGGCTTCGCAGGGTTCGCTCATCGTTTTCGTGGTGATGCTGTTCTGGTTCGCGAAAGCGCAGGATAACATCGATCGCGAATGCGGCGTGGCGGAAGACGAGTGAGGGAGGCAAACATGGCAAATGCGCAAGCAGACAAAAGCGGCTTCCTGAACAATCTCGGCCGCATCTACGCACTCTACACCGGAGGCTTCTTCGGTTTCATCATCCTGGTCGGCATTCTCGAGCAGCTTGGCGTTGCTCACAGGTATCTCGGCTATATGTTCATGGGGCTAACGATCCTCGTCTACGCCTTTATTGGTGTTGTTTCGCGAACCTCTGACGTGGGCGAATACTACGTCGCGGGCCGCTCGGTTCCGGCCTTCTACAACGGCATGGCGACGGGTGCGGACTGGATGTCGGCAGCCTCCTTTATCGGTATGGCCGGCTCGCTCTATATCCTGGGCTATGATGGCCTTGCCTTCGTGCTGGGTTGGACGGGTGGCTATGTGCTGGTCGCGGTGCTGATCGCGCCGTTCCTGCGTAAATTCGGTGCTTACACGGTGCCGGACTTCCTTGCCGCGCGCTATGGCGGCAACATGGCCCGCTTGTGCGGCGTGCTCGTGCTTCTGGCCTGCTCCTTCACTTATGTGGTGGCGCAGATCTTCGGCACTGGCCTGATCGCCCAGCGCTTCCTCGATATGAACTTCGAGCTCGCCTGTTTCATTGGTCTGCTCGGCATTCTCGTTTGCTCGATGCTTGGTGGCATGAAAGCTGTGACCTGGACCCAGGTCGCGCAGTACATCGTGCTGATCGTCGCCTACCTGATCCCCGTGATCTGGATGTCGGCGAAGAAGTTCGGCTTGCCAATCCCGCAGCTCACCTATGGTCAGGCCCTGCAATCGATTGCGACACTTGAGCAGGAATTCGTTCAGAAGGGCCTCGCAACGCAAGCATCGCTTGTTACGACGCATACCGCGCCGTTCACGCGTTACTCGCCTGCGAACTATTTCTGGCTGATCTTCTGTCTGATGGTAGGCACGGCTTCCCTGCCCCACGTTCTGATGCGCTATTTCACCACGCCTTCGGTGAAGGAAGCCCGCCAGTCCGTGGCCTGGTCGCTGCTGTTCATCTTCATCCTCTACTTCACGGCCCCGGCCTATGCGGCGTTCTCGAAGCTTGAGGTCTATTCGACCCTGATCGGCAAGAACATCGCTGATCTGCCGATGTGGGTCTACAACTGGGGTAAGCTCGGTCTGATCAACGTCTGCGGCAAGGCTGCGGCTTCGGCTGCTGTCGTGGCGGATTCGTGTAAAGCCGTTGCAGGCCATACAGGCGTGCTGCGCCTTCAGGATTTCATCATCAACACCGACGTGGTGGTGATCTCGACGCCTGAAATCGCGGGTCTGCCTTATGTGATCACGGGCCTCGTGGCCGCCGGTGGCCTTGCCGCTGCGCTCTCCACGGCGGATGGCCTGCTGCTCGCTCTGGCCAACGCGCTGTCGCATGACATCTACTACAAGATGATCAATCCGAACGCGCCGACCAAGCAGCGTCTCGTCATCAGCCGCGTCTTGCTGGTGGTTGTGGCGATTGCCGCGGCCTGGGTTGCTTCAACCCGACCCACCGACATCGTCGCGATGGTGGCCTGGGCATTCTCTCTCGCGGCTGGCGGTCTCTTCCCTGCCCTCGTTCTCGGGGTGTGGTGGAAGC
The DNA here is from genome assembly GCA_051654985.1 of Rhabdaerophilum sp. GTDB lineage: Bacteria > Pseudomonadota > Alphaproteobacteria > Rhizobiales > Beijerinckiaceae > Rhabdaerophilum. The sequence continues at coordinate 9,766 of JBOFZC010000207.1, read as the reverse complement.
GGACAACCAAACAGGGCGCGATCGCAGGCATCCTCGCCGGCTTCTTCGTCACCTTGTTCTACCTGATTATCACCCGCTATTGGCCACATATCGGCGTTCAGTACTTCGGTATGTACTCGAACCTGAACCCGGTTGGGTGGGCACCGCTTATTTCGCCTGAGGCGATGAAGGCTGCGCTCGCAAACCCTGCGCTTCTCGACGGACCGGTTCTCGCGAACCACCCGCTCCAGGGCCGTGTCGGCTGGTTCAACATCAACAACATCTCCTCCGCTGCCTTCGGCCTACCCGTCGGCTTCATCGTGATGTATGTGGTGTCGCTGATGACCCCGGCCCCGTCGAAGGAACTCATGCAGTTCATCGACGATTGCCGTCGTCCGAAGGGCAAAACCCTGATGGATGAATCGAGCGGCCTTGTTGCCAACCATTAAAAGCAGCAACTGACCGAAAATCGGGGTGGGAGAGCAATCTCCCGCCCCTTTTCTTCCCCAGCCACTCGGTTAAGTGTGTTGGTCGTTTTTGTTCCGCGTTTTCTGGGGGAATCATGTCCGCCAATACAGCGTTCTGGCTCTATAACGGGCCGAACATGCTGCTCTCGATTCTGCTCTACACGCTGATCGGGCGCTATCTTCTCTCGCTGGTTTTCCGCCCACAAAGCGAGCTCGTGATCTGGCGTGTGTTCTGCCAGGTGACTGACCCCGTGCTCAATGCGGTTCGGGCTGTGACGCCGAAAATTGTGCCCCCGGGCCTCGTGATGATTTTCGCCGTGTTCTGGCTGATCCTGCTGCGCATTGTCTGGCTGATTGTAGCCGTGATGTATGGTTTTCTGCCGCAAGTGGGAGCGCAGTAATGTCCGAGATGGATCAACGCGAGCACCTGCTGAAACAGGATGGCTATCTCCTCGGTATTGCCACCCTGTCCTTGCTCAACGGTATGCATTTTTCACCCTATTTCAGCTTTGTGGCGATCCCGTTTGGGCCGATCCTGCGCGAATATGGGATTACGTCACCGGTCATCACGTTTTACCTCGCCTCGCTTATCCTCTCGGTCAGCAGCGTGATCATTGCGGGCGTGCCCGTGGCGATTTTCGAGCGCCTCACGGGACGGCAGACCAGCGATGCCACTTCAATGGCGATCTGGCTCGGTGTCCTCTTTCTCATCGCGATCCCAAGCATCATGGGGTTGCTCAGCGGCGGATAAGCTCTTTGCCCAAGCGCCCAAGGCTGTGCTTCGGCTAAAACGAAAAACGCGCGAGGCTTCCCCCGCACGTTTGATCGCTTCTCTTCGCTGTTGAGGATCAGGCGGCGCGCACGTCCTCGAGGAATGTCGAGACAACGCCTTGCAGCGAGTTCGCTTCTTCCGAGATATTGCCCGCGGCCTTCGCCACCTCGTCTGCGGTCGAGCGCGATGAAAACGCACGGCCCTCGGCATCCTTGATCGCTGTGGCACCTTCGGCGGAAGAGCGGGCTGCCTCGTTGACGTTATCGGAGATTGTCGCGAGCGCGCTTGACTGCTGTTCCACCGCCGCCGCGACGGAGGTCGCGATCGAGGACATTTCCGAGAGGATGCCTCCGATGAGCCCGATGGCGTTCGAGACGTCCGACGACGCGCTCTGGATCGAGGTGATCTTGTCGACAATCTCCTCGGTTGCTTTCGCGGTCTGGCTTGCGAGCGATTTAACCTCCGAAGCCACGACGGCGAAGCCACGACCCGCTTCGCCAGCGCGCGCAGCCTCAATCGTAGCGTTGAGCGCCAGAAGGTTGGTTTGGCCAGCGATCGAACGGATGAGTTCAACGACATCGCCAATGCGCTCGGCCTCGCGGGCGAGTTCGGTCATCATTGTGGTGGCATGTTCGGATTGCTGAACCGCCCGGTTCGCGACTTCCGTTGAGCGCACGGCCTGACGGGAAACGTCATCCACCGATTTCGAAAGCTGTTCGGTCGCCACGGCCACCGAGGAAACCTCGCGCGAGGCCGAGGCCGTCGCTTTCTCGGCCACTTGCGTCTGCTCGGTCAGCACATGCGAATCGGCCTCCAGAGCTTCCGAAGCCTGTTTCATGGCACCTGAGGCACCATGCAGCGTCTGGAGCGCGCGCTCCATGGCGGCACCAAAAGCTGTGACCGAGTGCTCGACGACTTCGGCGCGACGCAGGCGATCTTGTGCCTCCTGCTCAGCGCTGGCTGCAAGACGTTCGCGCTCGATGATCGATTCACGGAAAACCACCAACGCGCGGGCCATGCCGCCAATCTCGTCCTTGCGGGCTTCGAAAGGCACGGCCGTCGAGGTGTCGCCATCGGCCACCTTGCGCATCGCACCAGAGAGGTTCGAAAGTGCTTTGCCGAGAGCGCGGCCGACAAAGAAAACCAAGGCGATTGAGATAACCGCGGCAAGAATTGCTGAACCCCAGGCAAATTGTTCTGCCATTTTGGTGGCTTCAGAGTGGCGTGCACGTGCATCCACCATGCGGGCATCAGCGCGCTCGCGCAGAGCAGCCGTGGCAGCGAGTGTCCGGCGAGCATGGCTCACAGCCTCGTCTCGCGCCGTCCGTTCGGCAGAAATCCCGTCGCGCCATCCGTTGAAGGTTTCGCCCTGCTTTCTGAGATTATCAATCAGCATATTTGCCTGGGCTTTGTCCCACTCGCCCCGCTCCAGCAAGCCAATGAGACTCGAACGCAGGAAATCAAGGCGTGGAGCCAGCGTTTCGTCGCGCTTCCAGCGATATCGCAGCTCAACACCCACCAGTTCGGCGAAGCTCTGAACGGCAATGCCGAAACGATCGTCATTGGCTTTCGAGCCCTGGAAAACAACGCCGAGGATCTCGGTCGTGCGATCCAGATCTTCCGTCAGCCCCTCATTCGAAGTGCGGCCAACCTTGATGACCGAATCACGCAATTCTCCAGACGATTTCACAAGAGCCGAGAGACGCAGCTCGGCATTGGTCGCCGATTCGCGCATGCGCTCGTCGCTGTTGGATTTCATTTTTGCGAGATTTTCCCGCGAGGCATTGAGGCCGTAAAAGATCTCGCCTTGTAGCCGTTCCGAACGATCTTCGAGGAAGCTTGAGACCTGCGATTGCACGAGACTGAGGCTCGCAACGAGGTTTTCTACTTCCTGAAGATCCGATTGGGCGCGCGTAAATGCCTGATCCGCCTCGCGCCGCTGCTGCTCGGCATATTGGCTCAGCCCCACGGTCAGCGCCACTCCGATGACCGGACCGATCGCAATCAGAGCGATTTTCCATGCAACCGACGAAAAAATCCGGCCGATGGAGAGTGAGGGCATGTTCAGCCGGGGCGAAGAGAGCTTCATGACGTTTCTCGTCCTGATAGGGGTAAACGTGGTTAATTCCGCCGAGGGTTGCATCCAAACCTGAAAGAAGCGTGAAACCGTTCCACTTTCTTGGATCAAAAGTCGGATAGCGGGCGAAATTTTTGCAACGCTGTCAGAGTGGCGTTTCAGGATCGTGCCAAATTGCAAATTATCATTGCACCTGGTTGTCCTAGTTCTTGCATAAAAACGCCCGACATCGTGATCATCGATGCTGATCAATAACCACGGATAACAGGGAGAAAACCATGTCACTCAATCGCAGAGATCTCTTCGCTCGTAGCGCTCTTGCAGGGGCTGCCATTGCCGGTAGCGCCGGCCCACTCGCCTTTTCGATGAATGCTGCCCGCGCGGCCGCGCCGATGGTTGGCGTGCAAGCGCCAGCCTTCTTCCGCATGAAGATCGGGGCCTTCGAAGTGACCGCACTGCATGAGGGTGTGGCCAGCCGCCCGCTCGACGCGTCCTTCGTGCGCAACGCCGAGTTGAAAGACGTGCAGGCTGTTCTCGCCGAAAATTTTCTACCCACCGAAACGCTAAACATCAGCTTTACGACGCTGGTGGTGAATACCGGCTCGAAGCTGGTGTTGATCGATACCGGCTTTGCCGATAATGGCGGGCCAACCAATGGTCGCACCCTCGCGCAGCTCAAGGCGGCAGGCATCGAGCCGGCACAGATCGACACCATCCTGCTGAGCCATTTCCACGGCGACCATCTTCAGGGTGTGCGCGCGAAGGATGGCAAGCTCATCTATCCCAATGCTGAGATCATGGCGCCAGAAATGGAATGGGCGTTCTGGATGGACGACGCCCGTATGGCGGCCGCACCGGAAGCCATGAAAGGCGCTTTTGCCGGTGTGCATCGTGTCTTGAAGCCCAATGCAGCCGATGTGAAGCGCTTCAAATGGGGCCAGGAAGTCGTGACCGGTATCACCGCCGTCGACGCCTCTGGGCACACGCCAGGTCACACGGCTTTCGCGATCTCAAATGGCGGAAAGACACTGCTTTACGTTGCAGACATCACGAACAACCCGGTATTGTTCGCCCGCAACCCGGAATGGCGTGTCATGTTCGACATGGATGGCGAAAAGGCCGTCCAGACGCGCAAAAAGCTGCTCGACATGGCGATGACCGACAAAATGCAGATTTCCTTCTATCACGCGAATTTCCCTTCTACGGGCTTCATCGCGAAAGAGGGTGCTGGCTATCGCCTCGTGCCAGCAAGCTGGTCAACAACGCTCTGATTAACTGGGTTGCGCCTCAACATTCCGGTCGGTCCTTACTAAAGGGCCGGCCGTTTTCGTTGGGAACTCGATCTCATTCCCGCTTGCGCCCTTGCCAAACCCCCTCGCCTCGCCGCACATTCCTGTCCATTGAGCGCAAAGTGTTTGGAGTAGGGCGTCGGTGGGCAGCAAAGGCAGGCAAGCGGCGCGGGAAGCTTGGCGCGATCGCGACATCGCACTCGCTTTCGTGGCGTCGAATGCGCCTGAGGCGCAACTTGCGCTGCAGCGCTTGCAGCGATTTTATGGCGCGCGCGAACATGACTCAGCCGATGTCATCGTCGCACTTGGTGGCGACGGCATGATGCTGCAAACGCTGCATCGCTTTCTCGGAACCGGCAAGCCGATCTACGGCATGAACAGAGGTTCGGTCGGGTTTCTGATGAACGAATTTCGCGAGGACGGCCTCGCCGAGCGCATCCGCGAAGCTGAGCGCTCTATCGTCCACCCACTCAACATGCGCGTCATCGACGGCACCGGGACGGTCACAGAGGCGCGCGCTTTCAACGAGGTCTCGCTGCTGCGCCAGACTCATCAAGCCGCGAAACTCGAGATCGCCGTGGACGGCAATGTCCGCCTCGCCGAACTCATTGCTGATGGCCTTCTGCTCGCGACCCCTACGGGCTCGACGGCCTACAATCTTTCAGCCAATGGCCCGATTTTACCGCTCGATGCACCGCTGATGGCGTTGACGCCCATCTCCGCCTTCCGCCCTAGGCGTTGGCGTGGTGCTCTGTTACCCGATACTGTGCGCGTGAGCATCCGTGTGCTTGAGGCAGAAAAACGCCCGGTTTCTGCTGTGGCTGACCATGTCGAAATCCGCGATGCGCGCGAGATCGACATTCATATGGATCACCGCGTCGATCTCACCATGCTGCACGACCCTGGCCACGGGCTCGACGAGCGTATCCTGCGCGAGCAGTTCGGCACCTGAGAGAGAGATTTGTGGCATCTTCCTGCCGCGTTTCAATCGTCGTTAACGAAGAGCGACTAAGCTTCAGGTTGCGATCGCAGAAGCGATTGACGGGTATTGGCCAAGTTCTGCGTCACAGGCTCAATATCCGCCGGGAGAAACCCGTGACGCGACCGGTAAGTTCATGTTTCGCGTCGATTGCAGCCGGCTCCGATTCCTCGTCATCGATGACAACGGCTATATGCGCCGCATCATTCGCACGCTTCTGCACGGTTTCGGCACGCGTGAAGTGAGCGAGGCAGAAGACGGCGCTGCGGGGCTTGAGGCTTTCGCGACCCATCTCCCCGACGTTGTGATCACCGATTGGTCGATGCCTGTGTTCGATGGCATCGAGCTGACCAAGATGATCCGTCAGCCGGATACGAGCCCCAACCCTTTCGTGCCGATCATCATGATCACAGGATATGCCGAGCGCACCCGCGTGTTTGAAGCCCGCGATGCCGGCGTCTCCGAAATGCTCGTGAAACCGATTTCCGCCAAGGGCCTCTATCAGCGCATCGCGAAAGTGGTGCTGAATCCGAGGCCGTTCATCCGTACCGACAGCTATTTCGGGCCGGATCGCCGACACCTTGTCAAAGCCGATGCCTATAAAGGCCGCGGTGCTGCTGCGAGCTTCCTCAAAGGCTCGAACGGCTAAGGACCATGAGAATGAGCACCGCCGCCACACCGCATGACAACATGCCGAGCACCATCGAGCAGGATTTCGGCGATACGCGCGTCATCCATCTCAGCGGCACGTTGCGCGCCAAGGCAGCTGTGCGCAATTCTGATGCCGGCGGCGTTGACGATCTCTCCATCGCCGCAGCCGAAAGCGCGATGAAAGACCTTTCTGGTGATTTCCAGAACTGGATGGGCGACGAGGTGAACCGCCTTGTCGCGGCCTTCGAGAATTTCCGTTCTCAGCCCCCTTCAGAGCGCGATATCGGCAGTTTGTTCCGGGCCGCGCATGACATTCGTGGGCAGGCCGGTGCATTCGGTTATCCGCTTGCGGCTGAGATTGCCGGCACTCTCGCCAAGCTTCTCGACAAGATTGAGCCAGATTACCTGCCAACACAGCTCGTGGCGCACCATGTTGATGCGGTGCGCGCGGTGTTTCGCAGCCAGATCAGGGATTATGCCAATCCCGTCGCCGTGCAGATCATCCACAATCTGAAAAAGGCGATTGATCGCGTGGTCGATGCTCGCGCCAAGGCGATGGCCGAGGAACAGCGCATGGCGCGCGGCGGCCGCTGAGCCTTCAGCAAAAACTTATTCTTGCTGTCGAAGCCGCACGGTTCACGCTGTGCGGCGGCGGATGTCCCAATCGTCGAAAGCCGCATCATGATTTGAAGGTGCGGGCAGCCGCAGATCTTCAGCATTCTCGAGCCGCGCTTCGCGCTCGCGTTTCCATTCCGCAATGATGGTGCGCAGATCCGGGATTTTCTCGGGCTCAGGGGCGGTGCCAACCGTAACGATGGCGCTGGGCGGCAATTCGATCACATCGCTTTCGGTATTTTCCGAACCGAGATCAACCAAATCTGAAACCTGCTCGGGGTTGAAGCTCAAGGCCGCGAGATCATTCTGCGCTTGCTGGCGCAAGCCTTCCGCGAGACGCAGTGACTGCGCACGTGCAGCTTCCGATTCGTAGCGGCGAAGAAGCGCAAGCAACCGCACATCCTCCCCGCCCTCGAGATCAAGACAGGCCGATTCTGCCGCGCGGATGACCGGCAGGGATAGCGCCGCGCCGCGCTCTTCAGCAGGCAATTCCTGTGCAGTGCGGATCGCCGCGATCAAAGGGCGTTCGAGAAAACCGGGCAATCCGGCCCGGCGCAGCAGAGCCGAAAGCGTCGCATCGGCGCGCGAACGCATCAAGCTCGCGACACGCCCCGATTCCATGCCTGAAAGCTCAGCCAATGCTTCTTGAAGCAGATTGAGATCACCGCCGAGAACACCACGCAGCAGCAGGGCTGGCGTCAGCCGGGCCGTTTCACGCAGGTGGCGCACTAGATTCGGCAAGCCTTCGCCGGCCTGAACCGCGATCTCGATCGTGCCGTGCTGAAGCGCTTCATCAAAGGCCCGCTTCTGTTTTACGCTTGTGAGGAAACCACCTTCGGCAACGAAGCTCCCGAGATTTTCGCTCACAGCAAGCATCAATTGATATCGTGCTGTGGCGGGAAGCCGCTCGCGGCTCATGAGAACCGTCCGTATCCGGCCATCGCGTCCGAAGGCCGTGGCGATTGCAAGCAGATCGCTATCGTCAATCTCAGCGCCGGGATTGCCCGCCAGGGCAAGCGCGACATCCATTTCGGCACGTTCAATCAGCGCATGCGCAGTGCGCGGCGTTACGAGCGGGCGCAAGGCAATCGCGATCAGCGCCAACAGGTCGCTCGTAGCGGCGAGATCGATCAGATCTGCTTCTTGCAGAACAGGCGATCGCGCGAGCAATGGCGCAGCAACTTCTGCATGGTCCGCTGCAAGGGCACGCACAATATGGCGCGGTGCCGAGGCCTGTTCGGCGAAAGCACAGGCGAGCGTCCGTCGCACTGCGCGCGTGTTGTCATCGAGCACGATGGTTAGAGCGGCCTCTGCCTCTTCCGGTGCCTCTTCACCGAGCGTCCCGGCGAGATAGGCCTGCGCCAGCATATCGACCGCCTCGGCGCGCTCGCGCGGGCCGGCACTCGCAAACCAAGCCAGAAAAGACTTTACCAACATGCGCTTACACCATCATCCGCTACTGAACTTGACTAAACCGGGTAAGATTCAAAGGCCGTTTGACCTCTGTCTTGGCGGAATCATGCACCACGCCAGACCTGACAGGCGGCAGCGGCAATTCCATCGGGATGCCCACGGGCTTGGCCGGTGGGGAAGCATCTGAAACCGGGGCCGCCACCGCCTCAGGTTCAAGCGCTGCCACCTGTTGCACCGCGCCTTCACGGGGGAAAAACGATGGCGAATCCGAGCGCAAGCGGCTTTCCGCGACGTTCAGCCAGGTCTTGCGCAGCTTGTCGGCCCCCTGGGTTTCCCCACCGGTCCGGAAGAGCCCGTGCATGGCGTTGTTCGTGCGGGCCTGAGTTTGCGTCACAAGGCGCGGGATCGAGCCTGAACCGCCGGGCTGCACCACCATGCGGGTCGGCGCATCCACGGCTTGCGGCGGTTGTGCTGCAGCGACCGCAGTCGTGGCAGCGGCCTGTTCGCCACCATGGAAAGTTGAGAGCCGGGCATAAACCTCGCGCACGGTCCGTGCACGCCCTTTGCCATCGAAGAAGATCGAGCGATTGGCAGATGCTGCATCTGGGAAGGCTCGCACAGCAGATTGCGTCGGGCTCGTCTCAGCCATGCTGATCAGCTCGGACGCCCCGTTCGCGCCGAGAAAATGCGCCATGTACAGCTCAGCGGAGTTCGGTTCCCGATTGAGCTGCCCCTTGAGAACATCGCGGTTTTTCTGCGTGAAAACACCTGCGAAGGTCGAGGCCAGGCCTGGGTCTTTGCGCAGGTTGAGGATCTGCTTGCGCTGCACATCATCCGGCACAACGTAACGCCCAGAGCGATCCTGCTGGATCGCTTCAGCCTCGGCCGCGAGGCCATGATTGGCCCCTTCCTTTTTTACGAGTCCAAGCCAGGTCTGCTCAATGAACTGGAACAGCCCTGTCGCAGAAGAGCTCTGCGCTTTGGCTGTCGGGTTCAGCCCGGATTCGCGCTTGGCCGTGCGCATCAGATAATCGAACGAAATTCCCGTCGATTCCGCAGCCTGGCGCAAATGCCGCGCAACTCCGCCTTCCGCCGTCGGCTGTTGTGTCGGCTCGGGTGCGTTCGGCTTGGTGGTGAACAGGAACATGATACGGCAAAACCTCTTGGAGCGAGGCGATTCCACCCCATTCCGCAGGTTCTACCTTTAACGAACATGGTAAATTGCCGCTTAAGGCCGGCCACGCGACGTGTTCCGGAACGGCACAGTTTCAATCGGCCAAAGGCCTTTGCAACTCGAAAACTCGCTCAACGACCGAGTAGTCCATGTATCCCAACCGGGCGAGGAGGCGAAAATTGGCCGCATCTACCCGCCCTTCCTTCAGAAGGCGCTCATCGACATAGACGCCAATGATCGCACCGAGCACCATCGTGTAGCGCCCCTGCGCACCATCGACACCGGCGAGCGGGCGGATATCCGTCACCTTGCATTCGAGTGCCGCCGCGATGCCCACGACGCGCGGTGGT
>JBOFZC010000206.1:0-17724 GCA_051654985.1 Rhabdaerophilum sp. | reverse complement strand
GGCGCTTTGTGGAGGCGACCGGCATCAGCGCTGGAGCTCATGTCATCCGCACCCGATTGCGCCATGCCCAAGCCCTGATGGAAGCTCGAGGGGATCTCAAACTCGAGGATGTTTCGGCTCTCGCGGGTTTTGGCTCGGTGGACACCATGCGCCATCATTTCATGAAAGAGCTTCAACTCAGCCCTGTCGCATGGCGCGCGCGGTTTGCCGCGCCCGGGGCGGCTCGCTCGAATCGAGCAGGTGCGATAGAAGCACGCCCATGATGTTTGCAGCCAATAAGGGGCATCGCCCCGTCATGCTCTCACTCGCAGCCCTGCTGCTGGTGAATATGCTGCCGGTTTTCGGCGTGCTCTTCTTTGGCTGGAGCGTCTTCGATGTGATGGTGCTGTTCTGGCTCGAGAATGTCGTGATCGGGCTGTTCAATGTGCTGCGGATGGGAACACGGCTCGTGCTGATGCGCGATTGGATCGCGCTGTTTCTCATCCCGTTTTTCAGCTTCCATTACGGTGCGTTCTGCGCAGGCCACGGGTTGTTCGTGCTCGCCCTCTTTGGCCAAGACATGCAAACCGCAGCCCAGAACACCGGCATGTCGCCTTTCGGCCTGTTCCGGATGGTCGCGGCGCTACTCGAGAGCCAGCCGGGATTCTTTTGGGCGGCCATCGGGCTCATTGCGAGCCATTTCGTCTCCTATGTGGTGAACTTTCTCGGGCGCAGTGAATTCAGACGGATCGATGCGGGCGAATTGATGCATGCGCCCTATAAGCGCATCGTGATCTTGCATGTCGCCATCATCCTGGGAGCCATTGCCGTCGCCTCTTTGGGTCAGCCGATCTATGCCTTGCTGATCCTGATTGGACTCAAAGTGGCTATTGATGCTGTGGCGCATCTCAATGAGCGGCAACGTCTCTCGGCGCAGGAAGCGCCGGTTGCCAGTCCGAGCACGATCCGAGATAGAACAGCCCCATGAACTGGGACGCGAATGATCCTTCGAAACGGCGCGGCTATCACCACGGCAATTTGCGTGAGGCGCTGATTGATGCTGCGTTGCGCCTGATTGGTGAGAAGGGTCCCGCTGGTTTCACGATCGCCGAGGCCGCGCGTGCGGCTGGGGTTTCGCCCGCGGCGCCTTATCGGCATTTCCGGGACCGTGATGCGCTGATGGCCGATATTGCCCAGCGCGGGTTCGAGGCCTTCGCGGCGGCTCTCGATGCAGCATGGGATAGCGGTAGGCCCAACCCACGAGAGGCGCTCAACCGCGTCGGTCGCGCCTACCTCGCCTTCGCGCGCAACGAGCCCGCGACGTATTCGGCGATGTTCGAGGGCGGCATTGCTTTCAGCCAGCATCCGTCTTTGCATGCCGCTGCTGACCGCGCCTTCCATGTGCTGCGCGATGGCTGCGAAAGCCTGTTTGCTTCCGCGCCAGCCAGCCAACGCCCCCCGACCCTGATGGTCGCGCTCCATATCTGGGCGATGAGCCACGGCATTGCCAGCCTGTTCGCGCGCGGTGACGCGGCGCGCCGTCCTCTGCCGATGAGCGCCGAGGATCTGCTCGAAGCGGGCGTGCTTGTGTACCTTCAGGGCCTTGCGGTGCCCTGATTCCGCCTTTCCAATTTGTCATGTTTCAACTCTTGACGGAGAGATCCTTTATTCCCATAATGTAAATGTGATTTACATTCACATGGTCGACCAAACGGTCCGACCATTTCGAAACCGGATGAGGAGCGAAACCATGAATGCTGTCGTTTCACGGTTGGACGGGTTTGGCCGTGGCGGCTGGATTGCCGCGATGATCGTGGGCTTCGTGCTGTTCTGGCCCGTGGGCCTCGCGATCCTCTTTTACATGATCTGGAGTGGTCGCATGGGATGTGGATATCAGGGCAGCTGGAACGAGCATCGTCAGGAACGCTGGGAGCGCAAGATGAGCCGGATGCAGGAGAAGATGGATCGCTGGAACGAATTCCGCCAGCGCATGTGGGGCGGTGGCGCTCCCGCGGGGTTCACCCCTTCGGGCAATCGCGCTTTCGATGAATACCGCTCGGAGACGATCAAGCGGCTTGAAGACGAAGCGAACGAATTCAAGAATTTCCTCGATCGCTTGCGTCACGCCAAGGACAAGGCCGAGTTCGAGCAGTTCATGGAAGACCGCAAGAACCGCCCAGTAGAGCCACGCGGCGAGGATAAGCCGCAGGGTTGAAGACGCTCCATGTTGAAAAACGAACGGCCGGGCTAAAACCCGGCCGTTTTGCTATTCGCACGCGCTCGCTTGGCTTCACTTCGCCTTGACGGCGTGATCCGGGTGATCCGAGAACAGCCCGTCAACACCCAGCGCGAAGAAGGCCTTGTACTCCGCTGCAGGGTCGCCCTTGAAATTGGAGGCGAGGCGGCGCGGCTCGGAACGGAAGGTCCAGGTATGGACGAACAGCCCAACGGCGTGGGCGTTTTTCACGACATCGCTGGCAGGAAGCAGCACGCGATCCTGCTCGTCGATCTTGCCGTCATTGTTGAGGTCTTTCGGCTTGCCATCGGCGCCGATTTCCTGCTTGCCGGCAAGGATATAGGGCTTCCACGGACCCACACCATCAGCATAGGTCTTGATCTCGGCGAGCCCCTTCGGCGTGACGAGATCCGCGAACGTGCGGGCATCGCCGGTGATCACGAAATCATAGGGTTTGTCATAAGGCGCTGCGAGCACGATCTTGCCGTCCTTGTCCACATCATCGGCATCGACGAGCTGAACAAGACGGACATTGGTTTTCGTGCGCAGATATTTGAGGTTCGCGACTTCGAAGCTCTGGATGATCACTGGCGAGGTTTTCTCGGTCCAGCCCGCGGCTTTCAACTGATCCACCAGCCGATCCTCGAGCGGCAGGCCGACAGCGGAATGCATGGTCGGGTGCTTCGTCTCGGGATAGACGCCGATCACACGGCCCGTGCGCTGGCTCTCGGCTTTCGCGAGGTCAATCACCTCCTGAAAAGTCGGCACAGCGAATTGGCCGTTGAAGGACTGATCCCGCTCTTTCAGCGGCTGAGTGGCGCGCAGGGTCTTGATCTCGGCGAGCGTGAAATCGAAAGCGAAGAAATCTTCGGTCTCGACGCCATCCACCTTCACCTTGCGCTTGCGGTTGGCGAATTCCGGCTTCGAGGCAACATCCGTCGTGCCGCCAAGCATCGGCTCGTGCCGTGCGATCAGCACACCATCCTTCGTGGCCACGAGATCAGGCTCGATGAAATCGACGCCCATCTCGATCGCGCGCTTGTAGCCCTCGAGCGTGTGATCCGGCAGGTAGCCCGGCGAACCGCGATGGCCGATGACGATCGGCGGCTTGCCGTCGAGGGTTTTATGCTGGGCGAAAGCCGGCGCGGCCACCAAAGCCGCGAGCGCCGCCGAAACCAAGAGACGTTTCGTGATCATCATCTGTCCATCCTCCGAAAGCCACAAAGCCCGATTGGCAAAGCGGCCTTGCGGTTCTGAAATCTCGAGATGACGTGATGATCTCACTGCCATGACAATTGAGAGACGCTCAGCGCGCCTATCAATTGTCGAGGAAGCTCCTGAGCTTCCGTGAGCGGCTCGGATGTTTGAGCTTCCGGAGCGCCTTCGCCTCGATCTGGCGGATGCGTTCGCGGGTCACCGAGAATTGCTGGCCCACTTCTTCCAGCGTGTGATCGGTGTTCATACCGATGCCAAAGCGCATGCGCAGCACGCGCTCCTCGCGCGGGGTGAGCGAGGCGAGCACGCGCGTGGTGGTTTCGCGCAGGTTCGACTGGATCGCCGCATCGATCGGCAAAATGGCGTTCTTGTCCTCGATGAAATCGCCGAGATGTGAATCCTCCTCGTCGCCGATCGGCGTTTCGAGCGAGATCGGCTCTTTCGCGATTTTGAGAACCTTGCGCACTTTTTCGAGCGGCATGGCGAGCTTTTCGGCCAATTCCTCGGGGGTCGGCTCGCGGCCGATCTCGTGCAGCATCTGGCGCGAGGTGCGCACGATCTTGTTGATCGTCTCGATCATGTGCACGGGAATGCGGATCGTGCGGGCCTGATCGGCGATCGAGCGCGTGATCGCCTGCCGGATCCACCAGGTGGCATAGGTCGAAAACTTGTAGCCGCGGCGATATTCGAACTTATCGACCGCTTTCATCAGGCCGATATTGCCTTCCTGGATGAGATCGAGGAATTGCAGACCGCGATTGGTGTATTTCTTGGCGATCGAAATCACGAGGCGCAAGTTTGCCTCGACCATCTCTTTCTTGGCTTGGCGGGCCTCGCGCTCGCCCTTCTGGACCATCAGCACGATGCGGCGGAATTCACCGATTTCGAGCCCGGTTTCCGAGGCCAAAGCCTGGATCTCACCGCGCATATCCTTGATGCGCTCGATTTCCTTGCCGACGAAATCTTTCCAGCCCCGCGTCGTGAATTTCGACACACGCAGCAGCCATTTCGGATCCAGCTCAGAACCCTGATAGGTCTTGAGGAATTCCACGCGATCAATGCCATAGCTCTCGCCGAGGCGCACAAGCCGGGCTTCGAGGCCAATGAGGCGCTTGTTGATGTCGTAGAGCTGCTCGACCAGCGCATCGATGCGGTTCTGGTTGAGTGAAAGAGATTTCACATCCGTGATGATCTCTTCCTTGAGCGACTTGTATTTGCGCTCCTGGGCCGGAGAGAGCTTCGTGTTCTGAAGCTTGTTCTCGATATCCTGATCCTGCAGGCGGCGCAGTTTTTTGTAGTTGGAGGCGACGCGACCGAAGGTTTCGAGCACCTTGGGCTTGAGTTCCGCTTCCATCGCGGAAAGCGAAACACCGCCATCGAATTCATCGTCGAAGCTCTCGGGTTCCGGCTCGGGAACAGCGACCTCATCGCCATCCTCGTTGAGAACACGCGGCTTCGGGGCATCGGAGAAATCATCCGTCGGCGCATCCACCTTCGGTGCGCCCTTGCCATCGGGGCCAGCATAAGTGGCCTCTAGGTCGATGATCTCGCGCAGGAGGGTTTTGCCCTCCTCGAGTTCCTCGTGCCAGATGATGATGGCTTGGAAGGTGAGCGGGCTCTCGCAGAGCCCTGCGATCATCGCTTCGCGACCGGCCTCGATGCGCTTCGCGATAGCGATCTCGCCCTCGCGGCTCAGAAGCTCGACGGCGCCCATCTCGCGCAGATACATGCGCACGGGGTCATCGGTGCGATCCAAAGGCTCCGACGAGCGCTCGGACTTCACGACGGCCGTGGCGCGTGGAGCTTGTTCCTCGACCTCTTCGGCCTCTTCCTCGCCGCCAGCGGCCTCAGCGGCTTCCTCTTCGGTGCCTTCCTCGGTTTCGACGACGTTGATCCCCATCTCATTGAACATCGCGTAGATGTCCTCGATCTGGTCAGAATTCACTTCCTCTTGCGGCAGCACGGCGTTGATCTCGTCGAGCGTGACGAAACCGCGCTTCTTCGCGAGCTTGATCAGTTTCTTGACGGCCTGATCGGAGACATCGATCAGCGGGCTATCAGGCCCATCGCCACCCGCCGCATTCGCGACTGCGTTTTCGTCTTTTTTGACCGGCTTCGTCGCCATCCGACGTTTTTCCCACCATCACTGGACTTAAACTGCATGGAGCCCGCGTGAGGAACACGGGCCTCCTATGGCACATCACCTCGCGGCAACAGGCCCCGATCGATTATGCCCAAGCAGTTTAACGGCCTCTTAACCAAAGCGCTCGAAACGCGTTTTCGAGCGCCAATACCCCGACAAACTTTCAATTCAGCCAGAGAAAGGCAGGCCATTGCGCCGGAAACGCACCCAGTGCAACCCCTGTTTTCACAGGCCGTCCATGCTGCCATCCGCTTCCGGCTGCGCTTCGCGACGCCGAACGAGTGCTTTCAGACGCTCGAATCGCTCCTCACCCCCGTCATCCACGACCTGCCCGGCGACAGCTTCAATCTCGCTATTTAGAAACGATTGGCGCGCATGCAAGTGGGAAGCCTCGCGCCAGGCCATCTGAACGCGAGAAAATTGAGTATCGGCAGAGGTCCAGCCCTCATTGCGGGCCGCATTCTCGATCGCACGCAGCGGCTCGGCGAGGCCACGCATGACGAGGGCTTCGCGAGAACCCTGATGCTCACCTTTTGCAGCCAGATCCAACAAGGCGGACCGGATCGTGCGGGTCTCGGGCGAGGCGAGGATCAACTCGGCGAAGGTTTCGGCTTCAGCCTCTACGAGATCGGGGTGATGCACGGCCGCGAGCACGAGCGCGGCTTCGCGTGCCATCAGGCCAGATGCTGGCCGAAACAGCGCATTCCGCTTGAGGCCCTCGCTTGCACCACCAATCATCGAGGCCATATCCGAGGGTCGAAGCGGCTCGTTGGGTGCAAGCCGGCGGCGCTGGCCACCAGGCCTGTTCGAGGCCGCCCCACCGCGTGCCGCGTTGCCCGGTCGAAAAATCGCGCGCAGACGCTCGGAAATCGCATCGCGATAATGGCGTTTGAGGTCATCATCCGCGATCCGTGCAACCGCGCCGAACAATCGCTTTTCGAGATCTGCCCGCTGCTCGGGAGTTTCGACCGGATGGCGGGTGATTTCACGCTCAGTGAGCACATCGACGAGCGGGCGCGGCTTCGCAAGCGCTTCGCGTAGGGCATCAGCACCGCGTGAGCGCAGAAGGTCATCCGGGTCCATACCCTCGGGAAGAAACGAAAAACGCAGGGTTTTTCCGGCGCCGATCATCGGCAAAGCGAGATCGAGCGCGCGATGTGCGGCACGCAAACCGGCCTTGTCGCCATCGAAACACAGGATTGGCTCACCCGCGATCCGCCAGACCAGAGCGAGCTGATCCTCGGTCAGGGCCGTGCCAAGGGGTGCGACGACATTCGCCAATCCAGCGCGATCCAGCGCAATGCAATCGACATAGCCCTCAACGAGATAAAGGTTGCTCGCATCATGCGCGGGTTTCCTCGCCCGATTGAGATTGTAGAGCATCCCGCCTTTGTGAAAAACCGGCGTTTCGGGCGAGTTGAGGTATTTCGCCTGCACGTCCTTCGAGAGCGCGCGGCCTCCGAACGCGACAACCCGCCCCTTCACATCCTGAATGGGGAACATCACCCGATCGCGGAAGCGATCATAGGGAACGGTGATATCTTCCGCAGAAACCAGCAGCCCCGCCTCGATCATCACCTCGGAGGGGACGTTCTTCGACGCGAGGTGATCGCGTAAGGCGAAGCGCTCGCCAGGCGCATAGCCGAGGCGGAAGCGCGCGATGACATCCGCACCAAGATCACGCCCGGAAAGATAGGCTCGCGCATCTCGACCAGCCGGAGATTTCAGCTGCTCCTCGAAGAAGAGGGCCGCGATCTCCAGAGCTTCATTGAGCCCTGCGCGAGCTTTCTCACGCTCGACTGTCTCAGGCGTGAGCTTGGGGAGCGTGACGCCGGCTTCGTTGGCCAGACGTTCCACGGCTTCGGGGAAAGAGAGGCCCTCCGTTTCAGACACGAAAGAGAAGATGTCGCCATGTTTTCCCGAGGAGAAACAATGGTAGAACTGCTTCTGATCATTGACATAAAAGCTCGGCGTCTTCTCGGCGTTGAAGGGCGAGAGACCGCGCCATTCCCGCCCTGCTTTCGTGAGCTTCACGCGCCGGCCCACCACCGCCGAGACCGGCAGGCGGGCGCGGATTTCTTCCAGAATGGAGGGCGGAAAGCGCATGATCAACCCGGCTTAGCGGATGCTGCAGGCTGCATAAAGGCGCGGTCTCGCGCACCTCCACAATCCCCACTATCCACAGGCTGCAGTGAATTTCCTTTTTCTGGATATCCGCTACCTACAACCGGATTTCCGAGAGTTGGAGGTGGCATATTCACCCTGCGAGCGCAGCCTTCACCAGCCCGCTGGCCTTGCCGAAATCCATCTGTCCCGCAAAGCGCTCTTTCAAGTGCGCGATCACCTTGCCCATGTCTTTCATGCCGACTGCCCCGGTTTCAGAAATGGCGGCCGAGATCGCGGTTTTCACCGCATCGTCGTCCATCTGCTTGGGCAAAAAGGATTGGATCACGGCAATTTCGGCATCTTCCTGCTCGGCGAGTTCGGGGCGGGCATTGGCCTTGTAGATCGAGGAGGATTCCTGGCGCTGCTTGATCATCTTTTGCAGCAGCGAGAGGAGTTCGTCGTCCGATGCCTTCTCCTTGCCCGCACCACGCGCCTCGATATCGCGATCCTTGAAAGCGGCCTGGATGAGGCGCACGGCGCCGAGGCGGACCTTGTCGCCGGACTTCATCGCATCTTTCATGGCTGCCATGATGGTGTCACGCATCGAGTATTTCCTCTGATAAGGCGGCAAATTCGGCCGCACGGGAATTGATTTCAGGGCGAAGCTTCCTTAAGCGGAGGCCGGATGCCGTGCATGGACCCATCAAGGTCCGGAGGCTGCCCCTTCAGACCCGGTGAGTGCCATGATGTCGATTGTCCCGCAATCTGAAAATCGCGCGAACGCGCCTGCGCCCTGGGCAATCCAGCGCGTCACCGCCCTGCTCGTCCTCGCTGATGGCACAATCCTTGAGGGCGAAGGCATCGGGGCAACCGGGCTGGGGCATGGCGAACTCTGCTTCAACACCGCCATGACGGGGTATCAGGAGATCATGACCGACCCCTCCTATTCGGGGCAGATCATCACCTTCACTTTCCCGCATATCGGCAATGTCGGGGTGAACGAGGAAGATATCGAAACCGTCAACATGGCCGCGAGCACTGGGCTCTCGGGCGTGGTGCTCGGCGCTGCGATCACCGATCCCTCGAATTACCGCTCGACCCGCCATCTCGACTCCTGGCTCAAGGCGCGCAACATCGTCGGCATTGCCGGTGTCGATACACGGGCGCTGACTGCGCTCATTCGCGACAAGGGCATGCAGAACGCCATTGTCGCGCATGACCTCGCCGGTGCTTTCGACCGCAAGGCCCTTGTGAACGCCGCGAAGGCCCTGCCGACCATGGACGGGCTCGACCTTGTTCCGCTCGTCACCGGCCCGCAGCGCTACAATTGGGATGAAACCATTTGGGGCTGGGGCGAGGGCTATGGCCGGCAGGAGAAGCCGGAGTTCCATGTTGTCGCCCTCGATTACGGCATCAAGCGCAACATTCTGCGCCTCCTCGCTTCGCGCGGTTGCCAAGTGACCGTGCTGCCCCCGAATTCGAAGCCGGAAGACGTGCTGGCGCTCAAGCCCGACGGCGTTTTCCTCGCCAATGGCCCGGGCGACCCTGCTGCGACGGGCGAGTATTCCGTGCCCACGATTAAGACCTTGCTCGATGCCAAAGTGCCGACTTTCGGGATTTGCCTTGGTCACCAGATGCTCGCCCTCGCCATCGGCGCGAAGACGATGAAGATGCCGCAGGGCCACCACGGCGCGAACCACCCCGTGAAAGAGCATTCAACCGGCAAAGTGGAAATCGTCTCGATGAACCACGGTTTCGCGGTTGATCCCAAAACGCTGCCTGCCAACGCCGAAGAGACACATATCTCGCTCTTCGATGGCTCCAATTGCGGGATCAAACTGAAGGATCGCCCGGCCTTCTCGGTGCAGCAGCACCCCGAGGCTTCGCCAGGCCCTGAAGATAGCCATTATCTTTTCGATCGCTTTGTCGAGATGATGCGCGCGAACAAGGCGCGGGCCTGACTAAATCCAGATCAAGGACAGGGCTACGCGGTTCCCACATTCTTGGCATCCCAAGGGAGGAGAATGCCATGAATGCCAAGCTCATTGCCGCCTGCGGATTGCTGCTTTCACTGGAAAACGCCGCCTTCGCCGCCAATGCCGATCGCGGGCAGGCTTTTGCACGAGAAAATTGCGGGCGCTGCCATGCGATCGGGGCCGTGAGTCCCAGTCCGCACAAACAGGCTCCCCCTTTTCGCTATATCGCCCGGCAAGGTGATCCGACCGGACTGGAGGAAGCGCTCGCAGAAGGCATTGTCGTTGGGCATCGCGATATGCCTGAGGTCACGCTTACCCCTGCGCAGATCGACGATTTCATCGCCTATCTGAAGCGCTTGCGCCGGAGATAAAGGCATGAGACATCGCGTGCCATGAAAAGCTGGGTGGAATACTGGAATTCCGATCATCCGATCTATGTGAACGAGCGGCATCGCCTGCTGCATTACAAGCTGCTGGCGCGTGATCTCGCGGCCCTCGTGCCGGATTCGGAAGCAATCGTTCTCGATTTCGGATGCGGCGAGGCGCTCTCGGCCGACGAACTCGCGAGCCATTGCCGCAAACTCCATCTGTCCGATTCGGCCTCAACAGTGCGTGAAAAACTCGTTTCGCGCTTTGCCGGGAATTCCCGCATTTCAGTCCTTTCCGATTCCGAGGCTCTGGATCTGCCGGATGAAAGCCTCGATCTGATCGTTCTGCATTCGGTGGCGCAATATGTCCCGCGCGAGGATTTCCCCGGCCTCATCGAGAAACTTGCCGGCAAGTTGAGGGATGGAGGGAGGGTCGTCATCGGCGATATTCTCCCACCTGATCTCTCGGCCATCACCGATGCGCTGGCATTGCTGCGTTTCGGCTTTGAGGGTGGATTCCTGATGGCCGCGGGTGTCGGCCTCGTCAGGGCCGCGCTCTCGGATTATCGCAAGCTGCGCGAAGACCTCGGGCTTACGCGTTACACCGAGAGCGAGATGCTCTCTCTGCTCGAAGGAGCGGGCCTCACGGCTCGGCGGCTCGAGCAGAATCCGGGGCATAATCAGGCGCGCATGGCGTTTATGGGGCTCAAGGTCGCGCCATTGGAATAAGCGTCAACTTCTGTCGCCAAAGCTCCAGTATTTGTGCGCCAGAAAGCTCCAGACCAGCACAATCCCGGTCGTGATGACCTGTGCGATCAGATACGGAATCGCCCATCGCCCGTGGAAAAGTCCCATCAAGCCGCCGGTGATGAAAAAACCAATTCCGGCCACGATGGCAAAACGCCAGCCCGCTTCCGAATGGCTTCGATGCGTTCCAAATGTCACCCAGCGGTTGAGCATGTAGGATGTGAAGCCGCCCAACACATAGCCGATCAGCGTCGCCGGGATGACTGGCATGCCTTCCATTTCGACGAGCCAGATCAGCAAGCCGTAGTGGACAAGAGCGGCAAAGACACCGACGCCGAAAAACGCGATAAACTGCTTGATGAGGCGGTTGAGGCCGTTCGGTGCCTCAGTCACGATCAGCATCCAACACGGCCCGGATGCCGGCGAGGCGCCGCAACATGCCGGGGATATTGAAAGCCTCGAGCTTGCCTTCGATCCGCGCCGCCCAGGGTCCAGTGGCTGCAATGCAGGCCTCGCGCATCTGCCGCCCCGCTTCGGTGATATTCACGATCTTCGAGCGGCCATCGGTGGCGTCCGGCGTGACCGTGATCAACCCTTTGCTTTCGAGCCGCTGAAGCGTGCTCGTCATCGTGGCTTTCGTCACCTGAAAGGCGCGCGCGAGTGCTGCCGGCGACTTGCCGTCACCCACGCGGATGCAATGGTTGAGAACGGTGAATTGGGCGATCGTCATGCCCGGGGGCATCAACCGTTCAAACTGCGTTTGCGACAATTGCGAAAGGATGCCGATTTCATTGAAGAAGCTGAAAAGGGCATCCTGCCTGCTCATGTCCGAATCAGCTTTGCCTCAAGCGGCCAACGCGGCGTTGGCCCTACAGGTGCTGCATATCCCAGGCGCGCGAGCATTTGAAGCGTCTCGCCTTCGCCCACCCGGCAGAGCTGACGCGCTTGAGTGAAGAGGCTGGCCATTTCCGGAAACTCCTGCAGTGCCTGGCTGACCGGGTGCAGGCCTAGGCCGATGCTTGTCGTCGTGAGGTTAAGGCGTACGTAGGCGCGGCCAGAAGCATATTGCAGGGCGCGCGTATTGCCCTTGCTCGTCAGCCAGACAAATTGCGGCGTAGCCACAAACATCGCGGCATAGCGATCGATCTGCTGCTGGGGAGCTGATGAACCAGGGGCCAGCGCCTGCGCGCGGACAGCATCGCCACCCATCAGGCTCAGAGCTTCAAACATCGGCCCGCGCAGGGAAATGCCATCGGGTTGCGCATCGATTTCCTTCGAGCCGGCACGCACAACGTCGATGCTCTCGCGAAAAGTGTGGGGTGTCTGGAGTTCCAGCGCGAAGGCCTTCGTCGCGAGCGAGCGTATCGCGGCGATTTCTGCCTCACTGCGTGTGTGTTCGAACCGGAGCGATGCATCCGAAAGAGCCACGACGCGGGAAAGGGCTCCGGCCGGTACTGGACGCGAGAGATCAAACGGAACCTTGGCCGAGCGACGCTGGCGGATGAACGTGCCAAGCGGATCGGCGGCAAGCGCGGCATCTCTGATAAAGCGCAGCCGGGCAACGGGTCGGGCATCGAGCCTCTGCTCGTCGGCACCTTCCGGGAAAGGTTCGATCTCAACACGATAACCACGCCGTGAGGCTGCGATGCGGGCAATTTCAGTAAAACAGCCGAAGCCGATCACGATCTGGCGGTCGAACGGGTCTGTCTGTGGCAGGCGATGCTCCCGATCGCTGGAGAGCAACGCCTCATCGGTTCCGATTAACCGAATTTTCCAGGGCTGAAGATTGTGCGGGTTTGGGGCGAGAACCGCATAACGGAAAGCATCGAGACGAGGATCCATCTCCTCCCGCCCCGCCTCATCCCACGGGCGATAGGCTGTTGTCGGCACGCGCGTCACGCGCCATGCCGCCCCCGTACCCACCAGTGCCAGCGCACCACCAATACCGAGAATGACATTTCGACGAGTGGACATCGCGGACCTCTTTTTTTGATTTGATATCTAACTAATATAGTTTGATATCGAACTGTCAAGAGACCGGACTGCCGTCATATGCTCAAGAATCGGGAAAATCAGTTCTGCGGCGGACGGCCCCAGGGACCGCGCTTCTCGACCAACTGCGGCAGGGGCTCGCGATCTTTTAAGCGCGGTGGCTGAAGCATCGGCATACCGCCAGCATAGGTGGACAGCGCCTGCACGCGCTTGGCGATGGAAGGATGGGTCGAGAAGATATCCGCGAAATCGTTCGGGTCGTTCTCGATGCACATATCCATCACACCGGAGGGCACGCCGGGGATATCAGCTCTCCCTGAGATTTTCAGCAAGGCCGAGATCATTGCATCTGGGTTCTTGGTGAGTTCCACCGCCCCGGCATCAGCGAGATATTCGCGCGAACGTGAGAGTGCGAAGCGGATCACCACAGCAAGAATCCAGGCAAGAACGAGAATGGCGATGCCGATCAGCACGGCAGCCCCCTTGCCCGACCCCCTGCCCTCGCTGTTCGAGCCCCGATGCGTCACCTGCACATTCGAGAAGCGCTGCCCCCTCACCACCATCTCGCCAAAAAACGAGACGACGCCGGCAATCAGCACCGCGATGATCATAAGCTTCACATCGCCATTGCGGATATGGGTGAGTTCATGCGCGATGACAGCTTCCAGCTCGGCATCGTTGAGGGCTTCCATCAAGCCGCGCGTCACGGTGACTGTATACTGGCTCTCGGTCACGCCAGAGGCATAGGCATTGAGCGCATCGGTTTCGATGATCGCGAGTTTCGGCACAGCCATGCCGCGGGAGATGCAGAGGTCCTCGGTGAGTTTCCACAGGCGCGGGGCGTCTTCCCGCGTGAGCGATTGCGCGCCTGTCGCCCAGCTGATCATCGCCACATTGGCTGAGAACCCGATGAGCACCCAAAGGCCGGTAATCACAAGCGAGATCGGGGCGTAGATCAGGGTCTGGCGCGCGGCATAGGCGATGTGATCATCGAGCGGGGCATAACGCGTCTGCCCGTCGATCATCAGGGTGATCGCGAAGGTGACCATGATCACCAGAACAAAAAGGCCGGCGATCAGAAACATCGATCGCCAGCGATTGCGCTGGATATGGGTGTAGAGCCCGAAGGCTTCGCCGATCATGGCGGCGTCAGAACTTCACGTTCGGAGCGACATCGAGGGTCTTGCGGCCCTCTTCGCCGAGATCAAAGAAAGTGCGCTCCGAAAAGCCCATGCTGCGCGCGAACAACACAGCCGGGAAGGCCTGGATCGCCGCATTGAACTCGCTCACTGCATTGTTGAAGAAGCGGCGGGCTGCGGAGAGCTTGTCCTCGACATTCGCGAGCTGGCTCTGCAGATCGAGGAAGTTCGTATTGGCTTTCAGGTCCGGATACGCTTCCGAAAGGGCGATCAGCCGCCCGAGAGCCCCCGAGAGCTGCGCTTCGGCCGCGGCTTGGCCGGGCGACCCTTGCGCAGAAATCGCTGAGTTGCGCGCTTTCACGACCGCATCCAGCGTTTCTTTCTCGTGCGTGGCGTAGCCCTTCACGGTTTCCACCAGATTGGGGATGAGATCGTGGCGCTGCTTCAATTGCACGTCGATATCCGCAAAGGCCTGATTGGCGCGCTGGCGGAGCGTGACAAGGCCGTTATAGGTGCCGATGCCCCAAAGGACGACCAGCACGATTAGTCCAAGAAAGACCCATTCCATCGGAAGAACTCCCGTTTTGGCCCTACGGCCGTTCAATTCTATCGTTTGACGATTTCCACGCGCCGGTTCATGGCGCGTCCCTCATCATTGTCATTGCTGGCCACCGGCGAAGCCATGCCGGCACCAAACGGCGTGAGCCGACCCGCAGCAATCCCGGCAGAGGTCAGGGCCCTGACCACGGATTGCGCGCGGCGCCGCGAGAGATCAACATTGTAATCGAAAGCGCCTTTCGCATCGGTATGGCCCGCGACCACGATGGAAACTTGCGCATTCGCCTTCAAGAACGCCACGATTTCATCGAGCTGCGGTTTTGATTCCGGCCTGATATCGGCTTTGTCAAATTCGAAAGTGATCCCGTAGAGCGCGGCCCGACCATGCGTGTCGAGTGAGGTCTTGAGCGCCGCAGCGTCGATCACCTTGATCTTGTCTGTCTCCATGCCCTTCATCTCGATGACATCGATCATCGAGCGAACCTCCTGCCCTTGCTCGACCGAGAGAATGGCGACGACGATATCGCCCTCGGCGCGCTTGAGGCGGGCAGCAAGATAGGTCTGGTTTTCCCAGTTCGGTGGCATTCCCGTGCCCTTGAGCTGATCGGTGACGGTCCACCAGAGGTCCTGCCCGCCACATTCAGCCGTGCGACAGAAGAACAGGGTCTCGAAGCCCTGTGCCTGCAGGCGCTGCTCGTAATTGCGCACCACTTCGAGGGACGACCGGCCAATCGGCCCGCGATAGAGATAGCGCGTCGCGCGGCCTTTCACTTCAAGAGCATTGTCAGGGGTGAGAACCCGGCCGCGAATGCGTTGCGTCGGCACGCGCATCTCATCAAAATCGCGCAGCTTGTAGAAGGTGATCACAGAGCCTTCATAGCGCCCCACAGCAGGGTGATCGCGCGAACCGGCGATATCTCTGGGGAGATTCTGAGCCAGGGCCTCGCCTGAAAACAGCGCGCAGGCCATCAGAAGCAGTCCTGTCAGCCAGTCTCGCATTGCATCCCTCCGCTGCACCGGAGGGAATGTCGCAGAAATTCTCCAGGCGGGAAAGCCAGCGCGTTCAGCACTTTTCCGCTTGGCCACTCTCATCCCAATGGCTATAGCGGCGGCTTAGCACCCTTTCAGCGATCCTCACCCGCCCGCGCGGCATCACCAGCACGGGCGGAGGGGAACGCGCATCACGAGTTGATTGCCATGCCGAAGCGCCAGGACATCCACACGATCATGATCATCGGGGCCGGCCCCATCGTGATCGGGCAGGCCTGCGAATTCGACTATTCCGGCACGCAGGCGGTGAAAGCGCTGAAAGCCGAGGGCTACCGCGTGGTGTTGGTGAATTCCAACCCCGCCACGATCATGACCGACCCGGAACTCGCGGATGCCACTTATGTGGAGCCGATCACGCCGGAAGTGGTCGAAAAGATCATCGCCAAAGAGCGCCCGAAAACGCCGAAGGGCAGGATCTTCGCGCTTCTCCCTACCATGGGCGGGCAAACCGCGCTGAATTGCGCGCTCTCGCTCCAGAAGATGGGTGCTCTGAAAAAGCATGATGTCGAGATGATTGGTGCCACCGCCGATGCGATCGACAAGGCCGAGGATCGCGAGCGTTTCCGCGAGGCCATGAAGACAATCGGGCTCGAAACCCCGCAATCACGCCTCGCCAACGCCACCGAACTCAAGCGCAAAGATCGGGAGCAATACAAGGCCGAACTGGCGAAAATCGAGGTTGCCGGTGGCTCGGATGTCGAGAAGCAAAAAAAGCTCGACACCTTCGAGCGCGCCTGGACGCAGGGCGAGAAGGAACGGCGCAAGCGCTATCAGGAATTCGCGATGGGCGCGGCCATCATGGCGCTCGCCGATATCGGCCTGCCCGCGATCATTCGCCCCTCTTTCACCATGGGCGGCACCGGCGGCGGCATTGCTTACAATCGCGAGGAATTCCTCGACATCGTCGAGCGTGGCCTCGATGCCTCACCGACCAACGAGGTGCTCATTGAGGAGAGCGTGCTCGGCTGGAAAGAGTTCGAGATGGAAGTCGTGCGCGACAAGCGCGACAATTGCATCATCGTCTGCTCGATTGAGAATATCGACCCGATGGGCGTGCATACCGGCGACAGCATCACCGTTGCTCCGGCCTTGACGCTGACCGACAAGGAATATCAGCGTATGCGCAACGCCTCGCTCGCGGTTCTGCGCGAGATTGGCGTTGAAACCGGCGGTTCGAACGTGCAATTCGCAGTGAACCCCGCAGATGGCCGCATGGTCGTCATCGAAATGAACCCGCGCGTGTCGCGCAGTTCTGCGCTCGCATCGAAAGCTACGGGTTTCCCGATTGCCAAGGTCGCGGCGAAGCTGGCAGTGGGTTACACGCTCGACGAAATTGCCAACGACATCACGGGCGGCGCAACGCCCGCTTCGTTCGAGCCCTCGATTGATTACGTGGTGACGAAAATCCCGCGTTTTGCGTTTGAGAAATTCCCCTCGACCGACCCGAATTTCGGCATCCTCACCACGTCGATGAAATCGGTCGGCGAAAGCATGGCTATTGGTCGCACATTGCAGGAGAGCCTGCAGAAAGCGCTTCGTTCGCTTGAAACCGGGCTCGACGGCCTCGATGAAATCGAGATCGAGGGCTTAGGCAAGGGCGACGACAAAAACGCGATCCGCGCCGCGATCGGCACACCGACGGCCGATCGCCTTCTTTATGTCGCGCAGGCGATGCGCCTCGGCTTCTCGGATGAAGAGATCCACCAGAGCTGCAAGATCGATCCGTGGTTCCTCGCGCGCATCCGCGAAATCGTGGAGATGGAAAATCGCGTGCGCGCGCACGGCCTGCCTAAAGACGCCGCGAATTTCCGCGAACTCAAGGGCATGGGCTTCTCCGATGCCCGCCTCGCGGCCCTGTGCGGGCTCGATGCGTCGGATGTGCGCAAGGCGCGTCAGGCACTGGATGTGCGGCCTGTTTACAAGCGCATCGATACCTGCGCCGCCGAATTCGCGTCCCCCACGGCCTATATGTATTCGACCTATGCCCCGCTTTTTGCCGGCAAACCCGCCGATGAAGCCAAAGTGTCGGACAAGAAGAAGATCGTGATCCTTGGCGGCGGGCCAAACCGCATCGGTCAGGGCATCGAGTTCGATTATTGCTGCTGCCATGCCTCGTTTGCCCTGCGTGACGCCGGGTTCGAGACGATCATGATCAACTGCAACCCGGAAACCGTCTCCACCGATTACGACACCGCGAACCGGCTCTATTTCGAGC
>JBOFZC010000205.1:0-8864 GCA_051654985.1 Rhabdaerophilum sp. | reverse complement strand
CGCGGCTGGTTCAAGCCTTTGTGAAAGCAGCGCGATTTTTCGCCACAATCCGCGAAAATGAGAAAAAACGTCCGTCGCCTGAAACGTTTCGTGCTGATAAAAGAACGATTGTTCAAACACGCCAGTCTTCCGGAGTTTTTAGTCATGAGCCTACTCGGCCTTCGCTCCGCCGATGCCCCCGGTCCGAACCGGGCATTGCCGATGATCGGCGCGCTTTCGGCTGGCCTGATTGCGCTTGCGGCTGTGGAAGGTGGGGCTCGTCTTGCGCTGCTCGCCACAATCGGGCTGTTCGCCGGCGTCGCACTTTATCACGCAAGTTTCGGGTTCACCGCGGCCTGGCGGCGCTTCATTCTTGAGCGGCGCTCGGCGGGATTGCGGGCACAGCTCATCATGCTCGGACTTGCGAGTCTGGTGTTTTTTCCAGCACTTGCTGCGGGAGCTATGTTCGGAAACCCCGTTGGAGGCTTCGTGTTTCCGGTTGGCGTTGCGCTGGTGACAGGGGCATTCCTGTTTGGCGTCGGCATGCAGATCGGTGGAGGATGCGGATCGGGCACGTTGTTCACGATCGGCGGTGGCTCGGTGCGGATGATCATCACATTGATCTTCTTCATCATCGGCTCAACGCTGGCCACGGCGACAGCTGACATCTGGTTCCAATGGCCGAAATTTCCGGTGGTTTCGATTGTCACGAGCCTCGGCTGGTTCCCCGCACTGGCCGTCATGCTCGCAGGGCTCGCGGCTTTGTTCCTCGCGGTTTCGAAGGCCGAGCAAGCTCGGTATGGCGGGCTCGCCCCCCTGCTCGCGCCGAAAACGAACTGGCTCACCGGCCCCTGGGCGATTGTGATCGGCGCCGTTGCTCTCGCTCTGGTGAACATCGCGACCTTGATCATCTCCGGTTGGCCCTGGGGGATCACCGGTGCTTTCGCCCTTTGGGGTGCGAAGATTTCAGCCGTGTTCGGTGCTAGCCCTGCAACATGGGTGTTTTTCGCGGGGCAGGAAGCGGCGCTCGCGCAAAGCGTGTTCGCCGATGTCACCTCCGTGATGGATTTCGGCATCATCCTCGGGGCGATGATGGCCGCGATGCTCGCGGGCAAGTTCAAGCCGAGCCTTGCGATTCCGGCCCGATCGCTGGCTGCAGCGGTTATCGGGGGAATGCTGCTGGGTGTGGGCGCACGCCTCGGCACAGGGTGCAATATCGGCGCGTTCTTTTCAGGGACCGTTTCGGGCAGCCTGCATGGCTGGGTGTGGTTGGTTTTTGCCTTTCTCGGCAACATCGCCGGCGTGAAGCTGCGCCCGCTTTTCCGGCTCGACTGATCGCGCAGTTACAGCGGGAGCGCTTTTCGAGCCCTCCTTCTGGCTCTTGTAGCGCCGGGCGAGTGCTGCGACCGCTATAAGCCCCGCAAAGCCCACAAGGTTCGCAACGCTTGTGGCGAGGAACCCGCGCCCCACAACATCGAGCACCATGCCCAAGCTCCAGGCGAAGGCGATCGAGGCCATGAAGGTCGCGAGCGCCTGCTGGCCCACGAGGATGATCGGCTTCGCGAGATGCAGCTCATTGCGGATGGGCTCGATCAGCGTCAGCACCACATAGGCGCTCGCGAGGAAATGCAGATAAAGCAAGGGGTTGAGATTGGTCTTCCCGTCAGGCGGGATCAATGCGTTATGGATATCGCCGAGCACGGCAATATTGTCGGTGAAGGCCCAGAAATTCACGGGCACAGATAGGACCAGAAACGCGACGCAGAACCAGAACAGCGTGCCTTTCTCAAGCGCGGGCGCTTTTAGCCAGCCCATGCCGAAGGCAAAGCCGGTGAAGAAAATCAGCTGCCACGCCAAAGGGTTGAAATACCACAGATCACCCGGTTTTTGCCCGCCCGGAAGGTTCAGGCCCGTGACTTGCACCCAAAGCCAAAGCGCAAATAGCGCACCGAGCGCCAGTTTCGGCGAGAGGCGTGCCAACAGCATCACCAGCGGCAACATCGCGAGCAGGATGAGATAGACCGGGAGGATATCGAGATAAGCCGGCGTGTAGGTCAGTGTCATCAGTGCAAGAACGCCATCGGTCGGATTGGCATTGAACCAACCGAGACCAAGGCGACCGGGGTAATCCGTTCCCAGAATTTTCAGGCCGGTGATGCTGATCAGGATCATCACCAGAGACATGCCGATATGCGCCCAATAGACCTGCCAGATGCGCGAGATTGTTCGGAAAAACCCCGTTTCAAAGCCATCACGCAGATAAAGGCGACCAAAAGCAAAGGCCGAGGCGAGTCCCGAGCAGAACACAAAAAGCTCAGCCGCAGAGGAAAACCCAAACCTTGCGGGAATGAACCCGAACCACGAATTTCCAGGCAGATGCGGGATGAAAATGATAAACATCGCGAGCCCGCGAAAGAAATCGAGGCGCACGTCGCGAGGGGCGCGAACACGGGGGGTGATGCTCATCACAGGCGACCCTCATAAGCATCTGGCGCGATTTTTGCCGCGATGAGCGTGAAGCGATCGCGGCGCATAAAGGCGGCGTGCGTGGCGTTCTCAAGTTCGCTGCGGTTCGAAACCTGCACGCCCTCGCCTCCATAGGCCTTCGCCACGGCGGCGAAATCGGTCGCACCGAAGGAAACACCGGATTGCGGCCTGCCCGAGGCGCGCTGTTTGAGATCAATCAGCGCGAGGCGCGCATCCTGCAGCACCACCACGAGAACCGGTAGGTCGAGATCGCGCAAGGTCGCCAATTCGCCAATGCCCATCTCTAACCCAGCATCACCCATCACGGCGATCACCTGTCGCTCCGGCCGCGCGAGTTGATAGCCCATCGCCAGCGGCAGGCTGCACGCCATCGTGCAGAGGCCGGAGGATTGCAACAATCCGCGTGGCGCGTCGCAAGGCCACATCTGGCTCATGAGAATGCGATGAGCGCCGGAATCGGCCGTTGCGACTGTGCCGGCAGGTGCGAGACAGCGAAGCGTATCGAACACCACACCCGGCCCCCATTCAGGTTCCGGCGCGAAGGCAGCGCTGAGCGCCGATTTGAGCGCCTCGATTTTTGCCGCCGCGATGCCGGGTTTCGCGGGAACATTTCCGGCCAAGCTCGCGAGATTGCCCGCGACATCCCCGAGCAGGAGATGATCAGCCCGATGCATCTGATGCTGCGGCTGGATCGCTGAAAGCTCGATCACCGGCACACCGGCCGGGAACGGATCACGCCAGTTGATGCGCATCTCGATCGGGTCATAGCCCGCGAGGATGATGCAATCCGCCTCAGTGAGAAACGGCAGCAGAAGCTTATCCGCCTTTGGCGACAACCCCGCCCCGCCGAGCGCGAGTGGATGGCTCTCAGGAATGAGACCCTTCGCTTTGTAGGTCGCGAGAACGGGCGCGGAAAAGCGTTCGGCAAAAGCCTTGAGTGCCCCGTTCAACTGCTGGTTCACGGCATCCACACCCACAAGGATGAGAGGCTTTTTGGCATTCAGGAAGGCCAGATGGGCAGCATGAAGCGCCGCCCCATCGGCGAGCGCGCGTGCTGGTGCGGGGCGAGCAAAGGCCGTATCCGGCTCCTCGCCCTCTGCGACCCCGATCGGCACATCGACATGAACCGGGCCGGGCTGACCCTCGATGGCGATCGCCACCGCTCGGTCAATCATCCGTGCCACACCGCCTTTCGACGCGCAGAGACTCGCTTTGGTGATGGGGCGGAAAAATGCCTGATGATCAAAAACCTGGTGCGTATAGCTCTCGGCCTCCGAGGCATCAACACGGCCCGTGAGCACGATCATCGGCACGCGATCCTGATGCGCGTTGGCCACGACATTCGCCGCATTCGCAGCACCGGGGCCAAGCGTGGCCACGAGAATCGCCGGTGACATCGGCAAGCCGGGCTCGACCTCGCTCTGGCCATGCCAATAGCCTTCAGCCATGAAGCCACCGGCATTCTCATGTTTCACGAGCTGGAAGCGGATGCCGGCCTTCTCGAGCGCTTCGACAATCGCGAGCACCTCGCCGCCCGGCATGCCAAAGGCGATGCGGCAGCTCTGCGCCGCCAATCGCCTCGCGATGATATCCGCTCCGTTGGGCATGCCCTCTCCCCGCTTTGGATTTTGCTATGCACCATCTGAAGCGCACATTCCGCTCGCAATTGCGTGAGCAGTCCGGCAACACTGGGAAAACGCACTATTTAGGGAACGAATATGAGCGCAGATGTTCGGGATTTGGGCGCGGTGGATGGTCAGCCAGTGCAGGAAATCACTCTGCGCAATGCCACGGGTGCGAGCGCAAAAATCTTGAGCTGGGGTGCCGTTGTGCGTGATCTCGTGGTGCCAAAACGAAGCGGCATGCAACGCGTTGTGCTCGGGCTGAACAGCCTCGAGGATTACATCGCCCATTCCCCGCATTTCGGAGCGATTGCCGGGCGATACGCGAACCGCATCGCGCATGGGAAGTTCACGATCGATGGGGTGCAACATCAATTGCCGCTCAACCAGGAAGGCAAACATTCGCTGCACGGCGGCGGCCAAGGGTTTGGCAAAAGGCCGTGGACCTTGCTCCATGCTGAGGCGTGGACATGCACGCTCGGCCTCGTCTCGCCCGATGGTGAGGCAGGCTATCCCGGCACCTTGAATGTCACCTGCCGTTACACGCTGACCGAGGGCAACGCTCTCAGAGTGGAACTCTCGGCTTTTGCTGACAAGCCGACCATCCTCAACCTCTGCCACCATTCTTACTTCAACCTCGATGGCGGAGCCGATATTCTCGATCATAGCCTTGCCGTGCGCGCAAACCTGATGACGCCGGTGGATGCAGACTTGATTCCGGACGGATCATTGGCGCCGGTTTCCGGCACGGCGTTCGATTTCAGAAAGCTTCGGCTCATTCGCTTCAACGGGCTGGACGGCAAGCGCTTCTGGTATGATCACAATTTCGTATTGCACCGCGAACGGCTGGACGCGGATGCCTCAGGCCTCGAGATCGCGCATGCCGCGACGCTTGCGAGCACGAAATCCGGGCTTGCCATGGAGGTCTGGACCTCAGAGCCCTGTTTGCAGGTCTATGACGGGTTCAAGGTGAATGTGCCGGTTGTTGGGCTCGATGGGGTGCAATACTGCGCGAATGCCGGCATCTGCCTCGAGCCGCAGCACGCGCCCGACAGCCCCAACCTGCCGCATCTGCCGAGCACAGTGCTGAGGCCGGGCGAGCTTTACCGGCAGGTGACGGAATATCGGTTTGAGGTTTAGCTTGCTTTCGCCAGCGCCATCGAGACACCGCGCCCCGCCGTGGGCGATGGCAGCACTTTTCCATCTGCTCTATAGAGCTCAATCGTTTCGTCCACTATCTGACAAAGTTCGTCGAAAACTGCGCGCTCATCATCTCCGTGGCAACCGCCCAGCATCAACCCCGGTGCGCTGCCGACATAACAGCCATCGGCCTCGGACCATTCAACCAGCTTGATGTAACGATCACTCGGTTTCATTTCTTGGCCTCGTCGAGCGCTTGTCTGACAGCTTTAATTTGATACAGCTTCGCATCGTCACCGAGTTTACCGGAAATCGTAATCGGACGCGAGACCTTGGGGTGCGCCAAGTTGCGGTGCGAGCCTTTGCCGCCTCGATCGATAAATCCTGCGGCTTGAAGCTCTTCCAGCAAATTGCGGATTTTCGGCGGCATCCTAACCCTTCATGCCGCCACTCGTGAGGCCGCTCACCACGCGTTCCTGGAAGATCGCGATGACGATGCAGATCGGGACAATCGCGACAATCAAGGCCGCCGAGATGATCGGCCAGGGGAAGGAAAACTCGCCCTGATACAGCGTGATCCCCACGGGCAAGGTGCGGCTCGCGACGCGCGGCGAGAGCGTGAGGGCGAGCAAAAACTCATCCCATGAATTCACAAAAGCGAGAATGCCTGCCGTGAAAACGCCCGGTGCCGTGAGCGGGATCACGACATGCCAGAGTGCGCCCAGGCGCGTGCAACCATCAATCATCGCGGCGTTTTCAAGGTCACGCGGTATATCCTGAAAGAACGAGATAAGCACCAGCGTGCAGACCGGCATCGAGAGCACGGCATGCGGGAAAATCAGCGCCCACCAGGTGTTCAAGAGACCGAGATCGCGCATCACCTGAAAAAGCGGCACCATCATCGAGATTAGCGGGAACATCGCAATCGCGAGCAGCACCGAAAGGATGATCCCCGCGCCGGGCAGCCTGAGGCGCACGAGAGCATAGGCGGCAAGCGCCGAACAGCCGACGCACAAAATCGTCGAGAGCGTGGCGACCACAACCGAATT
Organism: Rhabdaerophilum sp.; assembly: GCA_051654985.1. Taxonomy (GTDB): domain Bacteria; phylum Pseudomonadota; class Alphaproteobacteria; order Rhizobiales; family Beijerinckiaceae; genus Rhabdaerophilum. The sequence goes on along the minus strand of JBOFZC010000205.1, from coordinate 2,587 downwards.
GAACAGGAAGCGCAGGATCGGCTGATCGACGAAAACGCGGATATAATTCTCGATGGTTGGGGCCTGCGGGATGATGGTGATCGGGATTTTCATCAGCTCCACCTCGGTTTTGAACGAGGTGAAAAGGATCCAGATTGCAGGGAAGAACCCGTTGGCCGCCACGATGAGGCCGGCGAGAATGATCATGACGCGGCGGTTCTTGAGGATGGACATTTATTGTCCCTCCTGGTCACATGGCCGACCGCAAAACCGGTGATCCCTTTTGCAGGCCATGTTCAGTGCCTCCCGGGATCGCGCTTGGTATGGCGCAAATAGACGCTGGTGATCGCTGCAGACGCAATGAACATCAGCACCGCAAGCGCCGAGCCGTAACCGAGATCGAGGAAATCCACCGTGGTCTTGTGGATATACATCGCCACAGTCTCGGTGGAATTGCCCGGCCCACCATTGGTCATGGCGTAGGGGATGTCGAAGGTCTGGATCGCCGTGATGGTGCGGAAAATCAGCGCCACCACGATGGCGGGCCTGAGCATCGGCAGCGTGATCTCGCGGAACTGCTGCCATTTGGAGGCGCCATCCACCTCCGCTGCCTCGTAGAAACTCTTGGGGATGGTCTGCAATCCGGCAAGCAGCACGAGTGCCACGAAGCTTGAGGATTTCCAGATGATGGCGAGGCAGATCGCAAAAAAGGCGAGGCTTGGCGTGGTGAGCCAGTTCAACGGCTCGAACCCAAGCCAACGCAGCATAGCATTGGCAATCCCCTGATTATATTCGAAAAACCAGCGGAAAATGAGGCCTGCGAATACCAGAGGCAAAGCCCAGGGCAGCAACAGTCCGAGTCGCACCGGCCATTTGACCGCAAAGGGCTTGTTCGCGAGCAAAGCCAAGCCCAAACCCACCACCACCGCGCCCGGCACGGTCACGATGATGTAGAGAGCAGTGTGCCAAACCGCCTCCAGAAAGCGGTCGTCTCCGAGGGCTTTCGCGTAGTTCTCGAAGCCCACAAAGGGCGTGCCCATCCAGGGCTGCGCGAGGTGATTGAAGTGGAATGAGTTCCGGATGAGTTCGGCGATCGGGTAGAGCACCACTGCTGCCAGCAACAGGAAGGCGGGCGCCAGCATGGCAAAGCCAAGCCGGCGCTCTGACTTCTCGAGCGGCGTGAGCTTGTGGCGGATCGCATCACTCACGGATCATCTCACCTGAAAATCGCGCCAAGGCGGGTATTCATGTCGCCCAGCGCCTGATCAGCGCTCTTCGTGCCGGCGAGGAAGGCGTTCATGTTGGTGCGCATGATCTCGGAGACCTCCGTGTAGCGCGGCGTCACCGGCCGTGAGCGCGCGGATTGCACGACCGGAAGCGCCTGCGCGAACCACGGATTGGCCTTCAGCACATCGGCATCATTGTAAACCTCGGCAAAAACCGGGAGATGCGAGGCCAGCACGGCTTGCTGTTTCGAAACCTCAGGCGAAGAGAGATAACGCGCGAGTTTCGCAGCTTCGGCCTTGTTTTTCGAGAAGCTTGAAACCGCGACTTGCCAGCCGCCAATGCAGGTCGATTGCTTGTCGGCGGTGAAACCAGGCAGCGGCACAACGCCGATCTTGTCTTTCACGGTGGAGTCAGCATCGTTCTGGGAACGATTCCAGACATAACCCCAGGTCATTCCGAAGATCAGGTTGCCGGCCTGCAGGTTCTGGCGGATGCGGTCAGTCGGGATTTCCGCGAGGTTCGGCGGCGTCACTTTCGCCTCTTTCAGATCTGCCCAGAGCTGGAACGGCTTCTTGGCGGCTTCACCGGAGAGGTTGAGCTTTCCGTCTTTGAGAAGGTCTTCACCCGCACCCCACATCGGCACGAGATAGGTGCAGACCGTGCCCTCAATCGGCGCGCCGGCGGTTTCAAAACCACGCAGGTTCGGGGCGTTTTCAGCCGCCATGATTTTGAGCGCGCCAGCTTTTAACTCATCCCATGTTTTGGGTGGAGCAACGCCATGTTTCTCAAGCAAATCCTTGCGATAATAGAGGAATTGTGCGTCGGCGAAATAGGGAAGCGCGATCACTTTTCCATTGATGACATTCGCCGCGCGATAGGCCGGAAGATACCGCGCCATGATCGCGTCTTTCTCAGCACCGAGATATTGATCGAGCGGCTCGGCCCATTGCGCCGCCGCCCATTGCGCCGGGCGAATGACATCAATGAGAATGAGATCGAGGGCTGAATCCTTCGAGGCCAGCACGGTGTTCAGATATTGTTGCTGCTGTTCGGAAGTGGCGCCACCAACCTCAACCTCGACCTTCACGTTCGGGTTACGCTGCATATAGCCATCGACGATCTGGCGCATGACATCCGGGCGCTGCTGTCCCCCGGTGAAAATGCGCAAGGTCGTCTGAGCCTGTGCGCTGGCAAGGCCCGAGAGCATGAGCCCGACGGCGAGGCCGCCAGCAGCAAGGGTTCGGCGGGTCAATCGGATCGTCATGGTGTCCTCCCGTTGAATTTTTTAGACCGCATTCTGTTTATGGCATTTTCTTCTCGCGAACCGGCGTCCACTTCGCTTGAAAATGCTTTAGGTGATCGCGAGCCCCGTTTCGGGCTC
>JBOFZC010000204.1:0-7440 GCA_051654985.1 Rhabdaerophilum sp. | reverse complement strand
TCGCAGTGGCGATTGTCAGTCACGGGGCATGGCAGGCCTGGTGGCTGGCTCTTGTCGGGATCGGCATGGTGCTGTTTTCGGCGCGTGCGCTTGAATTGGCGCGTTCACGGGATCGTGCTTGAGACGCGCCGTGCAATGGGATGGCAGGCTCACTATGTCAGCCATCCGCAAGACATTCGGAGTGCGCAATGGCTTTTGATGTAGACCTCTTCGTCATCGGGGGTGGTTCGGGCGGTGTGCGCGCCGCGCGCATCGCAGCGGGACATGGCGCAAAGGTGATGCTCGCGGAGGAGTTTCGCGTGGGCGGAACCTGCGTTATCCGTGGTTGCGTGCCGAAGAAACTCTATGTGCTCGCCGGGCGTTTCGCGCGCGATTTCCGCGAGGCCAAGGGCTTTGGCTGGTCCTTGGGCGACACTGCGCATGACTGGCGCCGGCTGGTTGCCGCGAAAGAGGCCGAGATCACCCGCCTTGAGGGGCTCTATGAAAAGGGGCAAGCCGGCGCAGGCGTGACGGTGGTGAAAACCCGCGCGACGCTGGAAGGCCCGCATGACGTCAGGCTTGCCGATGGTCGGATTGTCCGCGCGAAGAATATCCTCATCGCCACAGGTGGGCGGCCCAATCTCGACACCAAACTGCCGGGCATCGAGCATGCGATCACATCCAACGAAGTCTTTGACCTGAAAGAATTCCCCAAACGCATCGTGATCGCGGGCGGGGGCTATATCGCCCTCGAATTCGCAGGAATTTTCCGGGATCTCGGCGCGGAGGTCACCGTGATCTATCGCGGCGAGAAACCCCTGCGCGGCTTTGATGACGACCTTCGCGGTGGCCTCATGGATGCTTACGCGAAGGCGGGTATTCGTTTTGTATTGGGCGATACTTTCGCCGCGATCGAAAAGAACGCCGATGGCCTCGCCGGCATCACCAAAAAGGGCGAGCGCCTCGCTGCAGACCAGATTCTCTTCGCGATTGGCCGTTCGCCGAATGTGGAGGGGCTGGGGTTGGAAAAAGCGGGCGTTGTGCTCGGCAAGGATGGCGCGATCGCGGTCGATGCCGCCTCACGCACCAATATTGCGCATATCTTCGCCGTGGGGGATGTCACGAATCGCGTGAATCTCACGCCGGTTGCCATCCGCGAGGGGCATGCCGTGGCCGATACGCTGTTCGGCGGACCAAGGGGGATCGCGCCGTGGCAAGTCGATCATGCGAATATCCCGACCGCCGTTTTCACCACGCCGGAACTCGGCACAGTCGGGCTGACGGAAGCTGAGGCGCGCGCCTCGTTCGCTGTTGTCGATCTCTACAAAACCTCGTTCCGCGCGATGAAAGCCACGCTCTCCGGTTCGGATGACCGCGTGATAATGAAGCTCCTGGTGAACGGTGAAACCGACAAAATTCTCGGCGCGCATATCCTTGGCGAAGGTGCGGCCGAGATGATCCAGCTTGTCGGCATTGCGGTCAAAATGGGCGCGACGAAACGCGATTTTGATAACACCATGGCGCTGCATCCGAGTGCGGCGGAGGAGTTGGTGACCATGCGCACGCGCACGGCGCGGTTCGAGCGGGACTGATCCTCGACTTGTGCCTCATGGGCAACCCGGAGCAATTTCAAGCGAAGCATGCCCTTGCGACGGCGGAGGTGGTTACCGGTTCGCGTGAAGAAATTGCGACTAGACAAGTGCGGCCGATACAAAAGGGCATTTCCTCTCGCCAGCCGGGCAGATTGCGGTTAAAGAGCCTGTCCGCCCTCGGGGGAGGGTGCATCAACGATATCAAGGTGCTGTCATGACCTCGCGTATGCTCGATACCGCCACCAAAAAGCTCTGGACGCCGTCGTCCTGGCGCTCTTTTCCGGTTGCGCAGGTTCCGAGCTATCCGGATTCTGCTGTGTTGGATGCCACCGAAAAGCAGCTCGCGAGCTTTCCGCCGCTCGTTTTTGCAGGCGAGGCGCGCAAGCTCAAACGGGCGTTGGGCAAGGTTGCGGCGGGTGAGGCCTTCTTGCTTCAGGGTGGGGATTGCGCCGAGAGCTTCGCGGAGCATTCCGCGAACCATATCCGCGATTTCTTCCGTGTTTTCCTGCAGATGGCCGTTGTCTTGACCTATGCCGGCTCCTCGCCGGTGGTCAAGGTTGGGCGCGTGGCGGGTCAGTTCGCCAAGCCCCGCTCCTCGAATGTCGAGAAGCATGACAATGTCGAATTGCCGAGCTATCGCGGTGATATCATCAACGGTATCGATTTCACGGAAGAAGCGCGCATACCCGATCCGCAGCGGCAGATCGAGGCCTATCGGCAATCCGCAGCGACACTGAACCTTATTCGCGCTTTCGCGACGGGGGGTTATGCCAGCCTCGACAACGCCCAGAAATGGGTGCTCGATTTTGTGCAAAACAGCCCGGCCTCGCACCGCTACCTTGACCTGATCGACCGGATCACCGAGGCGCTGCAATTCATGCGCGCCATTGGGATCAATTCGGATTCGCATCCCGAGATGCGGCTCACGGAGTTCTACACCAGCCATGAAGCGCTGCTTCTCGGCTATGAAGAGGCGATGACGCGCGAGGATTCGACGCATCCCGGCCAGTATGTTGCGACCTCCGGCCATATGCTCTGGATTGGCGACCGCACGCGCCAGCCTGATCACGCACATGTCGAGTTTTTCCGCGGCATTCTGAACCCGATCGGCCTCAAATGTGGCCCGTCGCTGACGCCGGACGGCCTGATCGAGCTGATCGACATGCTCGACCCTGAGAATGAGGCGGGACGGTTGACCCTCATCTGCCGCTTCGGCGCGGACAAGGTGGGCAATCACCTGCCGGATCTCATTCGTGCCGTGAAACGCGAAGGGCGGAATGTCGTGTGGTCGTGTGACCCGATGCATGGCAACACGGTTTCGATCGGTGCCTACAAGACCCGTCCGTTCGACCGCATCACACAGGAAGTGAAGAACTTCTTCTCCATTCACGAGAGCGAAGGCACCTATGCCGGTGGCATCCATCTCGAAATGACGGGCAAAAACGTTACGGAATGCACAGGTGGCGCGAAAACCGTGACCAACGAGATGATCGCCGATCGTTACGATACGCATTGCGATCCGCGTCTGAACGCCGAGCAGGCAATCGAGCTTGCGTTCCTCGTGGCCGACCTTCTCAAGAAGGAGAAGGTCAATCGGGGAACGACGGTTTCGCAAGCGGCTGAGTGAGGTTTTGAGGCGAGGGGCAAACCTCTCGCCTCAACAATGCCTTGCTTTTGAGAGGTTTTCTTAACGTTTTGATTGGAATCGTTGTCGCTCTTTGAGTGTGTTCCGGAGCGGTTCTGTCATGCGTTATCATCTCTCCGCCTTGGTTGCTGGCCTCGCCGTCGCGTTTGCCATTCTCTCCACCAATCCGTCTGATGCCGCGCAGGGTCGCAAGGGGGCGCTCGGCGCTGGCCTCGCTCTTGGCGCGGCCGGAGCTTATTTCCTGTTGCAGGGCAGCCCACAGGCGGCTCCGATCGTGGAAGAGGAAGACGTGATTATCGAACGCCGCCGTCCGCGTTACGAGCCGACCTGCCACATGGAGCGCCGCCGCGTCTGGCTTGATCGCGAGACCTATACCTATCGCCGCGTTGAAGTGTGCGAATGACGGGTTGCGAACATGAATGGCGAGCAACAACGCCGTTCAGCTTGCCGCTAGGGTTAACCCGCTAATCTCTTCACCATGAAGACCGGATGTGAACGGATCGCGTTCACCAGGTCTTCCGGTTCGGAGAAAGAGCCATGACGAATTCGATCCCGTTCGGCAAAAAAGTTGCCGCCGCCGCCCTCGCCGCCCTCACGCTGGGTGCTGGCATGACGATGAATACGGGTGAAGCGGAAGCCCGCAATGGTCGCAAAGGTGCGCTGATCGCCGCCGGTGTTCTCGGTGTTCTCGCGGCTGGTGCGATTGCGGCTTCGGCCAACCAGGGCCATGGCGGTCATTACCAGCATCCGGGTTATGAGCCTGAAGATGCCTATGCTCCGCCTGCTCCGGTCTATCATCACCCGCAGCCGGTTCAGTATCATCCGGGATATGCGCATCCGGGTTATGGCTATCACGGCCATCATGGCCATCATGGCTATCGCCATCACCAGCGTAGCCGCCATCATGGCTATTCGGAAACGGGCTTCGCCTATCGCGGCCCGGTCTGCAAGATCCGGAAGCAGCAGGTGTTTGATGGCTATGGCTGGCGCGTCCAGCGGGTTCAGGTTTGCCGTTGAACCAAAAACGTGGCTAAAACAAAAGAGCCCGGCCGAAATGGCCGGGCTTTTTGTTGCGAAAATTGGACCTTTTAGAACTTCACAGCACCGGCGACGCGCGCCGTGTTGATGCTGACCTGGGGACGATTACCGCCCGAAGCGAGCTGGATGTGCTGCCATTCCGCGCGAACGAAGACATTGGAGAAGAAGGCCACATCTACACCCGCGCCAATCGCGCCGCCATAGGTGATGCCGCTGCGGCCGATGACTCCGCTGAAGCTGCTGCTGGCGACCAAGGGGCGCGCAGGGGGTGAGCTTACATCATAGCGCTGCCAGCTGCCGGTGGTGGTGGCTCGTCCATCGATATTGGCGAAAGCAATACCGGCGGTGAGGTAGGGCATGAAATTGCCTGCAGCCCAGCCAACACGCCCGCGCAGGGTTCCCCAATCGGTGAGTTTGGCGCGCGCGGTGGAAGTGCTGGTGACATGCCACTCGCCAGCGCCGTCCGTCCGCATCAAGCCATAGGGACCGAAAGAGGTTGTCGTGTTCACTTTGGCGCGGGTGTAATCCACCTCCACACCCAGAACCACATCGTCCCAGAGATAGTTGATGCCTGCGAAGGCCCCAAAACTGGATTGGGTCTTGTTCACTTTTCGGAAATTGATCGTCGAGGCGAGAAGATCGGTAATCGCGGAATTTGGCAGCGCGTTGCTCGCCAAGCCGCCCCGGAAACTCGATGAATCCGTTTGTGCGTTCGACATTCCAGCATGAATACCGACATAGGTGCCGGCCCAATCGACGCCATTGTTCGTCGGAGCGCCAATGGGCTCAACACCCTGGTGGCCGCCGTAGGTTCCGCGCAAGTAATCCGCAGCCTGCACTCCAGGAGCGGCGAGGGTTAAAGCGAGAGCCAATCCACCAAGACCGAAGCGCGCTTTGGGCGTCACGAGGCGATAGGACGACATGGACCGAACTCCAAAAACAAATCAGGCACCGCAACCCTATGGCGGCTTAAGGAACATGGTAAAAAAGTAACGTTACTACCCGGTTAAGCCCGGTTTTTCGCGCGATGCCCCGAATTGGGACGGAATGAGCAGAAATGGCCGCGCGAGAAGATCGCTCTCATGATGCTGGAACGGATTGTTTCGCGCGCGATGGCGGATTACATCCTCTCTCCATGAAGGCTTCTCCCGTCCGTAACACGCTCGCCCTCGCACAACTCAATCCAGTCATGGGTGATGTCGTGGGCAATCTTGCGCGCGCTCGCACTGCTCGTGCCGACGCGGCCAAAGGTGGCGCTGCGATCGTGATGTTTTCAGAGCTGTTTCTGACGGGTTATCCGCCCGAAGATCTGGTGCTCAAACCCGCTATGCAGGATGCCTGCCGCCGTGCCCTCGATGATCTGGCGCGTGACACCGCCGATGGTGGCCCTGCCGTTCTGATCGGGCTCCCATGGAAAGAAGGCGACAAGCTTCACAATGCCTACGCGGCGCTGGATGCGGGGCGTATCTTGGCCGTGCGCTTCAAGGTTGATCTGCCGAATTACGGCGTTTTCGATGAAAAGCGCGTGTTTGCATCCGGCCCGATGCCTGGCCCGGTGCGCTTGAGGGGTATCAATTTCGGGCTTCCGATCTGTGAGGATATCTGGGGGCAGGACGTTGTCGAATGCCTGGCTGAAACGGGCGCCGAGATTTTGCTCGTGCCGAACGGCTCGCCCTACCGGCGGCAGGTGAGCGATCAGCGGATGAATATCGCGGTGGCGCGCGTGGCCGAGAGTGGGCTTAGTCTTGTCTATCTCAACCAGATCGGCGGGCAGGATGAACTCGTGTTCGATGGCGCGAGCTATGGCCTCAACCCCGGCACCGGCCTCGCCTTCCAGATGCCAGCTTTTCGCGAGGCGATGGCCTTCGTCACGTTGGAAAAGGTCGCGGGCCAATGGCGCATCGCACCAGGTGAAAAGACACTGATTGAAGAAGGCGACGAAGCGGATTACGCCGCTTGCACGCTCGGCCTGAGAGATTACGTCGAAAAAAACCGCTTTCCGGGCGTGGTTCTTGGACTGTCGGGAGGCATTGATTCGGCGATCTGCGCGGCGTTGGCTGCAGATGCCCTTGGCCCCGAACGCGTCCATGCCGTCATGCTGCCCTATCGTTTTACCTCGGAAGACAGCTTGAAGGATGCGCGCGATTGCGCGTCAGCCCTTGGCATCCGCTACGATACGCTCCCCATTGCGCAAGCCGTCGAAGGCATTGAGGCTGCGGTCGCGCCGCTCTTTGCCGGCAAGCCGAGGGATATCGCCGAGGAGAATATCCAGAGCCGTGCCCGCGGGACGATCCTGATGTCGATCTCGAACAAGTTCGGGCCGATGGTCGTGACCACCGGCAACAAGAGCGAGATGAGTGTGGGCTACGCAACGCTTTATGGCGACATGAATGGCGGGTTCAACCCCATCAAAGATCTCTACAAGATGGAGGTCTACCGTCTCTCGGCGCTGCGCAACCGCTGGAAGCCTTTCGGGGCGAAGGGGCCGGACGGTGTTGTCATCCCGGAGAATATTCTCGTCAAAGCGCCCACGGCCGAATTGCGCGAGAACCAGAAAGATCAGGATTCGCTCCCACCTTATCCCGTGCTCGATGATATTCTCGAATGCCTCGTGGAGCGCGAAATGCGCGTGCCGGATATTGTCGCGCGCGGGCATGAGAAGGCGACGGTGGAGCGGATCGAACATCTCCTGGCGATCGCTGAGTATAAGCGTCGCCAATCCGCTCCGGGCGTGAAAGTCACCGAGCGCAGCTTCGGCCGCGACCGGCGCTACCCGATCATCAACCGCTTCCGCGACCGCTCACAGGGGACTTATCAGCCAGATGCGGCGATCCAGCCGGAAATCGGGAAGGGTGTGGGGGAAGGGTTTGATGGGTGAGAAGGAATTCGTCCGTGACGCCCAACGGATAACAACGAATCAACGCGGCGCTTTGTGCATCCAATACACAAAGAAACCGAATGCCGTGACAAAAGCCGGCAGACCAAACAGCACCAGGATCAAATCGGTTCTCATAGGTCGAGTTTATCCAAAATGCGTTGCGCTGCAAGGTGTATAGCATAAGAGGCGACGGCACAGAAGGCGCAACTGGCAAAAAGCAACCAAGTCGGGACCTTTGCCTGCGCGTCCCCGAGGTTCAGGACAACCGCGATCAACGGTCCGAGAACGCCAATCGTCAACAGCGCTCC
>JBOFZC010000203.1:0-2543 GCA_051654985.1 Rhabdaerophilum sp. | reverse complement strand
ATGGGCTGAGTGCCGAGCCGCGACCTGCAGGCTAGCGCATGCCGGCGTGATTGGCTCTTTCAAGACCATTCAACTTATGCAAGCTTCCTGAAAAAGCGCCTTTGCAACGCCGCTTGAGCAGGGAGAGATGCATCATGTCTGCACGTGCAACATTTCGGATTTCGTTACTCGTCTTTGGATTTTTGTCCGCAATATCCTTGGCTTCAGCTCAGGTGACCTTCAATCGGGGCTACGATGCTGACCCCGAGACGCTCGACCCGCACAAGACCTCCACAGTGAGCGAGGCGCAACTCCTACGCGATCTCTACGAGGGCATTGTCATCCACGACATGAATGGCAAGGTTGCGCCCGGTGTGGCCGAAAGCTGGACAATCTCGCCCGATGGCAAGACCTACACCTTCAACCTGCGGGCCAATGCGAAATGGTCCAACGGCGATCCCGTGCGGGCTCAAGATTTCGAATTTTCGCTCAAGCGCATCATGGATCCGAAGACAGGTGCGAAATACGCCAACATCCTCTACCCCATCGCCAATGCCGAGAGCTTCAACAAAGGGCAGGGCAAATCGGCTGCCGATATGGGCGTCAAGTCCATCAACGATCGCACACTCGAGATCACGTTGGAGCGATCAACGCCCTATTTCCTCGAATTGCTGACGCATCAAACGGGAACCCCGGTGCACCCCGCGAGCGTCGAGAAACATGGCGCGGATTTCGTCAAACCGGGCAGCAAGGTCTCGAATGGCGCCTTCATGCTCACCGAGAACGTGCCGAACTCGCATATCCGGATGGTGAAGAACCCACATTTCCATGATGCGGCGAATGTGAAACTCGATGTCGTGAATTTCATCCCGCACAAGGATCTGGCCGCGGGGGCTCGGCGCTTCCTCGCAGGCGAACTGCACGTGACAACCGATATCCCGGCTGATCAGATCAAGTTCCTGCGCGAGCGACTTGGCGATCAGGTCAAAGTCACGCCCTATCTTGGCACCTGGTATTTCGCTTTCAACACCCAAAAGGCACCTTTCAACGATGTGAGGGTGCGCAAGGCCTTGTCGATGGTGATCGACCGCGAGTTTATCGCTGAGCAAGTCTGGCAGGGGACGATGGTGCCAGCGTATTCCTTCGTGCCGCCGGGCATTGCCAATTACGTCGATAAGCCCGTCGAAGTCGATTATAAGGCGAAATCGCCAATCGAGCGTGAGGATGAAGCGAAGAAGCTCCTCGCGGCGGCAGGCTTTGGCCCAAGCGGCAAGAAGCTTTCGGTGCAGATCCGTTACAACACAACGGACAATAACCGCGCCACCGCGGTGGCGGTCGCCGACATGTGGAAGCAGATCGGGGTCGAAACCACCTTCATCAACACCGATGCTCGCACTCACTTCGCGTATCTGCGTGAAAAGGGCGATTTTGATGTCGCGCGCGCCGGCTGGATCGGAGACTATTCTGATCCGCAGAACTTCCTGTTCCTGTTGCAATCGGACAATAAGGGTTTCAACTACGCCAATTACTCCAACCCGGCTTATGACCAGCTGATGCGCGATGCCGAGCGCGAGACGGATCTGAAAAAGCGCGCGGAGATTCTCGCCAAGGCTGAGCGCATTCTCTCCGATGAGCACCCCTATGTGGGCCTTCTCTACTTCTCGAACCGCAATCTGGTATCGAACAAGGTGGAAGGGTTTATTCCCAATCTGCGCGGTGCCAATCCGGCGCGCTTCGTCTCGCTGAAGCCCTGATCGGCAGGGCATTCCCGCGCGGCGATTGCTTGCGCGGGGACAGCCCGAATATCGGGATAGAACCCATGCTCGCTTTTGTGACGCGACGGTTTTTCACGGCCATCCCGACCCTGTTCGTGGTGATCACGCTGTCGTTCTTCCTGATGCGGCTTGCACCGGGCGGGCCGTTTGATCTTGAGCAGCCACTGGAAGCCAAGATCATGGAGAACCTGCAGAAGGCCTATGGGCTCGACCGACCTTTGATCGAGCAATATGTGCGCTATCTCGGCAATTTCCTGCGCGGAGATCTTGGACCGTCCTTTTATATCCGCGATTTTTCGGTCGCCGAAATTCTGATGCAGGGTTTGCCGGTTTCGATGACACTCGGCACGCTCGCCATTCTGATCGCGTTGTTCGCAGGCACTGCGCTGGGTTCCATCGCGGGGCTCAAACAAAATACCGGCACGGATTACGCGATTATCGGCGTGGCGACAGCGGGCGTCACCATTCCGAATTTCGTCGTTGCTCCGGTCTTTCAAATTGTTTTCGGATTGATGCTCGCCTGGCTGCCCGTGGGTGGCTGGAACGATGGCGCAGTGCGCAACATCATCCTGCCCGTGATTGTTCTCGCCTTGCCGCAGGTGGCTGTGGTGGCGCGCATGACCCGTGCTTCGATGATCGAGGCCTTGCGTTCTGATCATGTCCGCACGTTGCGCTCCCTCGGGATGCCGACATCGACCGTCCTGTTGCACGCGCTGCGCGGGGCCATTCTGCCGGTGGTTTCCTATCTCGGGCCGACGGCTGCGGCTTTGCTCACAGGCTCGGTGGTCG
>JBOFZC010000202.1:0-8589 GCA_051654985.1 Rhabdaerophilum sp. | reverse complement strand
CCCAGACCTGCAGCTGCTCGATCGCCGCAGCGCGAAATGTGTCGCCCGCAGCGATCATCACCGATTGGCCCTCGGCGCGGAATTTCGCGGCGAGCTTGCCGATCGTTGTGGTCTTGCCCGAACCATTCACGCCGACCATCAGGATCACGAAGGGCTTTTTCGTTTTGTCGATCACAAGCGGCTGCGCCACGGGTGCCAACACCTTTTCGACTTCGCTGGCGAGAGCGGTCTTGATCTCTTCGGGTGCGATGGTCTTATCGAAACGGTCCTTGCCGATCGTCGCGACGATCCTCCCCGAGACCTCGACGCCGAGATCGGCCTGAATCAGAATATCTTCGAGGTCTTGCAGAGTGTCGGCATCGAGCTTGCGCTGCGTGAAGATCGACGTGATTCCGGAACCAAGCGACGAAGCCGTGCGGCTCAAACCCTGCGAAAGTCGCTTCCACCATGAGAGTTTTGGAGGAGGTTCAATCGCGCCCAATGTCGGTGGAGCAGGAACCGCAGCCGCGACGAGCTGCGCTGACGAAGGTGTTTGGGCGATATTCGAATCTGGGCTTGCGGTGCTTTCCTCGGTCGTCGCCTGCACCAACTCAACGGCGGTCTCACCCGCTGGGACCGGGGCCTTGCCGCCGCCGAAGAGGCGCGAGAAAAAGCCTGGCTTTTTCTCATTCTCGGGAGGGCTGGTCATGGCAAAATGTCTCCCGAAAGCATGGTCTTGTCGTGGCCGGTGATGCGTACATGCTGCAGAGTGCTGGGTATTGCGGGATTGGCCAATCGGATTGGCGTGAAATCATCCAACCGGGCGATCCCATTGCGCTCGACGAGCGCGTAAGCAACTTGCCCGCGATAGCGGTCTAGGTGCTGGCTGAGGGCCACCTCGCCCGCCGCGCGCAGCCGCGCCGCGCGCTGCTTGATCACCGCGCCATTGACCTGCGGCATGCGCGCGGCCGGCGTGCCCTTGCGCGGCGAATAGGGGAAGACATGCAGAAAGGTGAGCCCGCATTCTTCCACCAACCGCAAGGTGTTGACGAACATCTCCTCGGTTTCCGTAGGGAACCCCGCGATGAAATCGGCGCCAAAGGCGAAATCCGGTCGCGCCGCACGCAATTCCGCGCAGAAGCGGATGGAATCAGCGCGGGAATGGCGGCGCTTCATGCGCTTCAGGATCATGTCATCACCCGCCTGAAGCGAGAGATGCAGATGTGGCAACAGGCGCTTTTCGCCCTTGAGAAGCTCGATGAGCAACGGGTCCGCCTCGATGCAATCGAGCGACGAGAGACGGAGACGGGTGAGTTTTGGCACATGGCGCAAAATCGACGAGATCAGCGCGCCGAGGGTCGGCGTGCCGGGCAAATCCGGGCCATACGAGGTAAGATCGACGCCGGTCAGCACGATTTCCGGGCATCCCGTTTCAACCAGCCGCTCGATCTGACGCACGACCTCACCCATCGGCACCGAGCGGGAGTTTCCGCGGCCATAGGGGATGATGCAGAACGTGCAGCGATGATCGCAGCCGTTCTGCACCTGCACGAAGGCTCGCGTATGGTCGATAAACCCGTCAACGAAATGGCCTGCGGTTTCGCGCACACTCATGATGTCGTTGACGAGAATGCGTTCGGATCGTTCGAGCGCGAACCCTTCGCCTGCTGGGCGCACCGCTTCGCGCCATGTCTCGGGACGAAGCTTCACGTCATTGCCGATGATCTGGCTCACCTCGGGCATCTCAGCGAAGGTCTCAGGCTCGGTTTGCGCCGCACAGCCCGTGACAATGATGCGTCGTCCGGGCTTCTCGCGGCTGAGCTTGCGGATGGCCTGGCGCGCCTGACGCACAGCCTCGCCTGTGACCGCGCAGGTATTGACGATCACAAGATCCGAGTGCCCCGCTTCCATAGCCGCTTTGCGTATGGCCTCGGATTCAACAATATTCAGCCGGCAACCCAGCGTGATGAGCTCGGGCATTTCGACGCGGGCGTTCATGCCAACTCCGCGAGCAATGCCGGCGGAATGAAGCCGGTAAAACTCTGGGCGATCGGGCCAATCATAATCACACGCCCTTCCGGCGAGCGGCGGATGGTCAGCGCGCCGCCCGGCAGATAAACACGCACGACGTCGCCCACCAGTCCGAGCCTTTGCGCGGCGACGGCCGTGGCGCAGGCGGCGGTGCCGCAAGCGAGTGTGGCGCCCGCTGCACGCTCCCAAACACGTAGCCGGACCACACCATTCGATCGGATTTCGGCGAAAGAGATATTGGCCTTCTCGGGGAAGATCGGGTGGTTTTCGATCACCGGTCCGACGCGAGCAAGGTCAATCGCCTGCGCATCGTTGACGAAGAAAACCCCATGGGGATTGCCCATGTTCACGGCCGAAAACCAGCCCGGGAGATGAGGCGAAAGCGCTGAAAGATCGAGCGGAACTCGAGTGGTGTCGCCGCCAGCGCCCGACAGCGGGATTTTCTCCCAATCGAGAACCGGCAATCCCATATCGACCGCGATTTCGTTTCCTTCGCGCCGCGCAACAAGAATGCCGGCGACCGTTTCAATACTGGCTTCATCACGGCCTGCCTCAGCAGCAAGCAAATGACCGATGCAGCGCGTGGCATTGCCGCAGGCCTGAACTTCGCCACCATCGGGATTGAAAATCCTCATCCGGGCGTTGGCCTGAGTTGAGGTTTCGAGAATGATCAGCTGGTCACACCCAATACCGAAGCGGCGATCCGCTATGCGCTCGAGCTGCGGTTGGTTGAGCGTAAGAGAGGTCTCGCGCGCATCAATCACGACAAAATCATTGCCGAGACCATGCATCTTGCGGAAGAAAATTCCGTCCTCTGCGTGCAGGAATGTCGTCGGCATGGGTCCTGGTCCGGCTCTCTCGAAGCTTCGCGGGTTTTGCGCGCCAGAAACCCTCTGGCCCCGGGCCCGCTTGGCCCTACAATCCGTTGGCGCTATAGCGGGTTTTCGTCTAAGGGCAAAACCGGATTGGACAACCCCAAAGGGATCAGGGTTCGACACGAGCATGCAGCGGTTTTTGGCCATATTCGCGCCCGGTGCCGGATGGAGACGAGGCTTCGGCCTCGCGGGCTTGGCGATTCTGCTCAACACTCCGTTGCTGCCCCCCATTTCGGCCCAGCAACCGCAAGCCCAGTCGGATGCAGCAACCGAATTCAAGCCGCGCGAGATCCGCGCAAGCGTGATGCCAATCCAGATGCCCAACCTCTCGCTGGGCGTCGTGATTTTCCCGAATGGCAAAGCGATAAACCTCTCGGTGGGCTCGGGTTCGGGCGCTTTTCGGGGAGCGAATGAGATACCCGGTCGCGTTTGGCTACTGACAGACCGCGGTCCGAATATCGATTGCGCCGATCTGCGCCGATTGACCGGAGTTGAACCCGAACAAGGTTGCGCGAGCAATCGTGGCGGGCGGGTCTATCCACTCTCTGGCTTCGTGCCCTCTATCTATGCGGCTGATGTCGGTGCAGACAATGTCGCGCGCATGAATGTGTTCGTGCCCCTGAAGGGTAAATCGGGAAAACCACTTTCCGGGCGCCCGCCACTCGGCAATGGCCGTTATGAAAGCGCTTATGGGATTGATGGCAAGCCTGTGCCGCCCGATCCTTCCGGGGTGGACCCCGAAGCTCTGGTGCGGCTTGCGGATGGCACATTCTGGATCGCCGAGGAATATGGCCCTTCGCTTCTGCATGTCGCAGCGGATGGAACGGTGCTGAAGCGCCTGGTGCCGCAAGGCCTGCAGAACGATTTCAAAGACGCCGATTATGATGTGGTTCCTTCACTACCGGGCATCATGCGGTTGCGTGCCCCCAATCGCGGTTTCGAGAGCCTCGCGATTTCGCCGGACGAAAAGCATCTCTATGTGATGATGCAAGGCCCGCTCGCCAACCCAGACGTCGATACTTTCCGCCGCTCGCGCCATGTGCGTCTGTGGAAAATTGCGCGGGAGAGTGGCGAGGTTGTCGGGCAATATCTGCATCAGGTTGACGATGCAGCCTCATTCACCGCCGATCAGGATGGGCGCGAGCGCATCCAGTCCCGCGTCATGGTCAGTGAAATCGTGTCACTTTCCGAGGATCGGCTTCTCATACTCGAGCGGATCGACAAGCATTCGCGGTTCTATTCTGTGCATCTTTCGGACGACAATCGCGTCCCGGCACTTCTCGATAACCCTGAATATGGCCCTGGCCTTGAATGGATGGAGGCCGACCAACTGGAGCGGCGCGGCATCATGCCAATGAACAAAACTCTCGTGCTCGATTCGGAGCAGGTGCCGGGCCTGCCGGCGAAAATCGAGGGTGTCGCGATCACAGGCCCATCGGAGCTGATGGTCATCAACGACAACGATTTCGGTATCGACGGCGTGCGCACGCAGATGTTCCGTGTCACCCTGCCGACGCCGCTGATTCGCTGACGGGGGGCCGTCAACGCTTGAAGAGCGGGAGGTTCCCGATGTCGCATCTGATACATGTTTTTGGTCCATTGCCGCATTTGCGCGCAAGTCTTGTTGTTTGTGCTCTGGTGATTTCGCCTCTCCCGGCTTTGGCGCAGATCGCGCCGCCGGCACCTGTTGGCCCCTCCCCCACACCACCTGCGATCACCGCTCCGGATATGAACCGCCCCTCGGCCGATGCCTCGACCGGTCGCGAGGTCGAGCTTCAGCCTCAACCGATGATCCGCCTGCGCGGCCAGAGCACCTGGGATGATGGCTTTGAGGAGCTGAAAAAGGCGCTCAAAATGCTCGATGACGATGCCAAGCGCCTCGGTCTCGCGCCTTCAGGCCAGCCGAAGGCCCATTTCATTGACAGCGATGATCTCGGCTTCACGTATGAGGCGTTCCTGCCGCTCGCGGCCCCACCCTCCCCCAGCCTCCCTTTTGTGAAAGGCATCGAGCCCGGCCAATCGCCCGCGGGCCGCGCGATGCTTTTCACCCACGAGGGCCCCTATGAAGAGATCGATGCCGCCTATGAGGCGATCACCGCCTTCATGGAAGAGAAGAGCTTGGCCTATACCGGCAAGTTCCTCGAGGAATACCTCGTGCTGCCCGAGAAGAGCGACGACCCGGCGATGAAGCTCAATATCTATGTGTTTTTGCGGTGATCTGCAGCGTTCCCCGTTGAAACTTGACGCCACACGCCCCTTCCCCTAAGAGCACGCCATCCATTCGGCATGATCCATTGATCGGCTGACCGCGGCTGAGGCCTCGGAGGTTCACGTCCGGCAGCGCGATGCGCCCCCGGGCGTGTTGTCGTTTGAAACAACGGGTTTTCGAACCGAAAAGAGGACAACGCATGTTCGAGGGGCTTTCCAGTCGTCTCTCCGGCATTCTCGACAAACTCACGCGCCGCGGCGCGCTGAGTGAAGCGGATGTTGGCGAGGCGATGCGCGAAGTGCGCCGTGCGCTCCTTGAGGCCGATGTTGCGCTCGATGTCGTGCGCGAATTCACCGAGAAAGTCCGCGCGCGCGCTGTTGGCGTCGATGTCGTCAAATCAGTGACGCCGGGCCAGATGGTTGTGAAAATCGTTCACGATCAACTCGTGGAGATGCTCGGCTCGGATGCGGCGCCGATTGATCTGCAAGCCGTGCCACCGGTCGGCATCCTGATGGTCGGCCTGCAAGGCTCAGGCAAAACGACGACCACCGCGAAAATTGCGAAACGCCTCACCGAGCGCGATAAGAAGCGCGTGCTCATGGCTTCGCTCGATACGCGCCGCCCGGCCGCGATGCAGCAGCTCGCGGTGCTCGGCCGCGACAACGACATTGATGTTCTGCCCATCGTCGTGGGCGAGAACGCGATCCAGATTTCGAAACGCGCTGAGAGCGCAGCCCGCCTCGGCGGCTATGATGTCGTCATCTTCGACACCGCCGGTCGCATCACGCTCGATGATGAGCTGATGGAAGAGGTGGTGCAGGTCAAGGCAGCCGTGGGACCGCATGAGGTTCTGCTCGTCGCCGACAGCCTGACTGGCCAGGATGCGGTGAATACTGCGCGTGCCTTTGAAGGTCGTGTGGGCCTCACCGGCATCGTGCTGACCCGCGTGGATGGCGATGGCCGTGGTGGTGCGGCGCTCTCGATGCGCGCTGTCACCGGTAAGCCAATCAAACTGATTGGTGTCGGCGAAAAGATGGATGCGCTCGAGGATTTCCATCCCTCGCGCATCGCCAACCGCATCTTGGGCATGGGCGATATCGTCAGCCTCGTCGAGAAAGCGGCGGCGAATATTGATCAGGAAAAAGCGCTGGCGATGGCCGAGCGCATGAAGAAGGGCAAATTTGACCTCAACGATCTGCGCGATCAGTTGAAGCAAATGGAAAAGCTCGGTGGTCTCGGCGGTCTGATGGGCATGATGCCCGGCATCGCCAAGATGAAGGACCAGATCGCCAATGCCGGCATGAACGACAAGGCGATTGCCCGGCAGGTCGCGATCGTCAATTCCATGACGCCCGAGGAGCGGCGTAACCCGGATATTCTGAAAAACTCGCGGAAAAAACGCATCGCGGCGGGTTCGGGCACCTCGGCCGAGGAGATCAACAAGCTCCTGAAAATGCATCGCGGCATGGCCGACATGATGAAGATGATGGGCCAAGGCAAACGCGGGCCGATGGCCGGCCTCGCCAACATGTTCGGGCTTGGAGGCGGCATGCCGGATCTGTCGAAAATGCAGCCGCCGCCGGGCGGGGGCGGCCTTTCGCCTGATGCTCTCGCGGAAGCGCAGAAACAGCTTGAAAAGCTCCAGGGGCCGGGTGGGGCGAAGCTCCCAGGCCTTCCGGGAGCGGGAAAACCGGTTCTGCCCGGCCTCGGTTCCGGCGGATTGCCGGGCCTCGGCGGGTTCAATCCGTTCAAGAAGAAATGATCTATCGAACTGAATTCAAAGACAAACACAGGAGTATCCCATGTCTCTGAAAATTCGTCTCGCCCGTGGTGGCTCGAAGAAGCGCCCGGTTTATCGCATCGTGGTGGCGGATGCCCGTAGCCCACGTGATGGCCGCTTCATCGAGAAGATCGGCACCTATAACCCGATGCTCGCCCGCGACTCGGCCGAGCGCGTCGTGCTTGATCTCGAAGCCGCGAAGGCCTGGATCGCCAAGGGCGCCCAGCCGACTGATCGCGTGCTCCGCTTCCTCGACGCCGCCGGCGTTGTAAAGCGTGCGGCCCGCTCGAACCCGGAAAAGGCTGTTCCGGGCGACAAGGCCAAGGAACGCGCCGCCAAGAAGGCCGAAAAGGCCGCTGCGCCGGCCGAAGAAGCTGCGGCTGAGTGACGGCGTTTTGCGGGCGTCATGGCCGGAGATAGCCGTTCTGAGAAGAACGGCGTTCTTCAAGAACGCCTGCGATCCGGCCATCCACGTCTTGCAGGTCGTAAGACAATCCACGACGTCGTGGATGCCCGGGCTGAATCCGGGCATGACGCGCTTTGTGAGGCTCTCATGAAGAAACCGCGCCCCACACCTGTGATGCCTCCGCCCGAGCGCCAGCTCGTGGTGGGCGTCATCGGCGCGCCGCATGGCGTGCGCGGTGAGGCACGTGTGAAGAGTTACACGGCTGATCCCCTCAGTCTTGGTGATTATGGTGCGTTGTTTCTCCCCGACGGGCGCGTGCTGGAACTTGCGGGAGGCCGACCCCTGAAAGACGACATGCTCGTCGTGCGCTTCAAGGGCATTGCTGATCGCGATGCGATCAAGCTGCTCACGGGGCAAAACCTCATCGTCGACCGGGCAAACCTGCCGGAAACCGAAGATGAGGAAGAATTCTACCACGCCGATCTCATTGGCCTGCGGGTCGAGGATCTCGCCGGCGAGGAAATCGGCACGGTTTCCGAGGTGCACAATCACGGCGCGGGTGATCTCTTGGTGATCACGCCCAAGCGTGGCGGCGGAACTTTCCTGCTGCCCTTCACGAAGATCGCCGCGCCCCTGCTGGATATGGCGGGACGGCGTGTCGTCATCGACACTGCTTATCTGGCAAAACCGGAACATTCCCGCCCGCCGCCTGGTGAGGCATGAGCGGGTTCGCCGCGACCGTTTTGACGCTGATGCCGGAGATGTTCCCCGGAACTCTTGGGCTCTCGCTCGCGGGCGAAGCACTCGCAAAGGGCAAATGGTCGCTGGAGATCAAGGATATCCGCGATCACGGTCGCGGCAAGCACCGCGCGGTGGATGATACGCCAGCCGGGGGTGGTCCGGGCATGGTGATCCGCGCCGATGTGCTCGCTGAAGCCATCGATGCTGTGGTCGCGGCGGATGACCCGCGCCCGCGTTATCTCCTCTCGCCGCGGGGGCGCGTGCTGGATCAAGCTTTGGCGCGGGAATTGGCAGCGGGACCGGGAATTGTGCTCGTCTGCGGGCGGTTTGAAGGTGTGGACGAGCGCGTCATCACTGCACGTGGATTCACCGAACTTTCGATCGGCGATTATGTGCTCTCGGGTGGTGAGGTCGCGGCGCAGGTGGTGGTCGATTCTGTGATCCGCCTGCTGCCGGGCGTGATGGGCGGCAAGGGTTCGGATATCGAGGAAAGCCATGAGAATGGCCTGCTGGAATATCCGCATTACACCCGACCGCGCGAGTTCGAGGGGCTGTCCATCCCCGAGAT
>JBOFZC010000201.1:0-5873 GCA_051654985.1 Rhabdaerophilum sp. | reverse complement strand
GACGGTTCTTGGCCTCGAATTCGGCTCGCTCGTGGCCTTTTCGGTCGTGACCGAAACCATCTTTGCCTGGCCAGGCATGGGCAAGCTCTTGCTGGAATCGATCCAGCGGCTCGATCGCCCTCTCATCGTGGCCTATGTCATGGTCGTGGTTCTGTTGTTCGTCACGATCAATCTGATCGTTGATATCCTTTATTCCGCGCTTGATCCGCGCGTGCGCCTCGCGGGGAAAAGCGAATGAATGACGTTGTTGCAACCCCGAAGGCGAAGGGGGAATTCGCCCGGTTTGTTGATCGTTTCCTGGAAGATCGCGTTGCGGTTTTCGGGCTCGGTCTGATCACATTGATCGTTTTACTTGCGGTTTTTGCTCCTCTGATCGCACCGCAGAACCCCTATGATCTCGGCAAGGTCGACATCATGGATAGCCGGCAACCGCCGGGTTTGAAATCAATGGACGGGTTCACGATGTGGCTCGGCTCCGATGGCGTGGGTCGTGATTTGTGGTCAGGCATTCTTTATGGCCTGCGCATCTCGCTGATGGTGGGCCTTGTCTCGGGCATCATCGCAGCGACAATCGGACTCTGCGTCGGGCTGATCGCGGCCTATTTCGGTGGGCGGGTCGAGAATGTCATCATGCGCATTGTCGATTTGCAGCTCTCGCTGCCTTCAGTGCTGGTGGCGCTCATTCTCGTGGCTTTGCTCGGCAAGGGCGTCGACAAGATCATCTTTGCGCTAATCGTGGTCCAATGGGCGTATTACGCCCGCACCGTGCGCGGATCGGCGCTGGTTGAGCGGCGCAAGGAATATGTGGAGGCCGCACGTTCTCTTGGCCTCTCGCATACCCGCACCATGCTCAAGCACATCCTGCCGAACTGCCTGGCACCCGTTATCGTGATCGCGACCGTGCAGACCGCGCATGCCATCAGCCTGGAGGCGACCTTATCCTTCCTCGGCGTCGGCCTGCCGCAGACCGAGCCGTCGCTCGGTGTGCTGATTTCCAACGGCTTCCAGTACATGCTCTCGGGCAAATACTGGATCAGCTTCTTCCCCGGTGTGGCGCTGTTGCTGACGATTGTCGGCATCAATCTGGTGGGCGACCGCCTGCGTGACGTGTTGAACCCGAGGCTTGAGAAATGACCAACCCTGTTCTCGAAGTTCAGAATCTCGCCACACATTTCTTCACCCGGGAGGGCGTTGTCAAAGCGGTCGATGGCGTCTCCTTCAAGGTGGGTGCCGGCGAAGTGCTCGGCATCGTGGGGGAATCGGGGTCTGGCAAATCCGTCACCGGTTTCTCGATCATGGGCCTGATTGATCCTCCGGGGAAAATCGTCTCCGGCTCGATCCGCCTCGCAGGTGAGGAGATCGTCGCTCGCGATGACGAGGCCATGCGCAAGGTGCGCGGCAAGCATCTCGCGATGATTTTCCAGGACCCGATGATGACGCTGAACCCGGTTCTGCGCATCGACACCCAAATGATCGAGGCCGTGCTCGCGCATGACAAGGTGAGCGAGCAGGCGGCGCGCGATCGCTGCATCGAGGCTCTCTCCATGGTGGGGATTCCCTCACCGGCGGAACGTCTCGTGGCCTATCCGCATCAGTTTTCGGGCGGGATGCGCCAGCGCGTGGCGATTGCCACAGCCCTGTTGCATCGCCCGAAGCTGATCATCGCGGATGAGCCCACCACAGCGCTCGACGTCACAATCCAGAGTCAAATTCTGGCCGAAGTGCAGAAGCTATGCGCTGAAACCGGCACGGCGATGGTTTGGATCACGCATGATCTTTCCGTTGTGGCAGGCTTGGCTGACCGAATTGCGGTGATGTATGCGGGCCGCATTGTCGAGGAGGGGAATGTTTCCCAAGTTCTCGATGTCCCGCGCCATCCCTATACACGCGGTCTCATCGGCTCGGTGCCAAGCGCGAACCCGCTGGGCACACGCCTGAAGCAAATTCCAGGCTCGACGCCGTCACTTGGAAAGCTGCCGAAGGGCTGCTCCTTCGAGCCGCGTTGCGCCTCAGCCAGCGATGCCTGCCGGGCTGCCAAACCCGATGCGACCGATTACCCCGATGGGTCTCGCGTCGCCTGTTTCAATCCATATAGCCTGGCGAGGGCCTCGTAATGTCGTCTCCAGAACTTGTGCGCGTCGAAGGCGTATCGAAACGTTTTACCAAGTCGCTCGACCTCGCGGCGAAGATCGCCAACCGCTTTGGCGCGAAGAATAGGGATATCACCGTGCATGCGGTGGATCAGGTTGATCTCTCGATCCGGGACGGCGAGGTCGTAGCGCTTGTGGGCGAGTCGGGTTGCGGTAAATCCACGCTCGGGCGCGTGGTGGCCGGCATCCATGATCCTTCTGCCGGCAAGGTATTCTGGAAGGGCGAGGATGTTTCAACCCACAATGCTGCCGCGAGCAAGGATTTCGTTCTTGGCGCGCAGATGATCTTCCAGGATCCGATGTCCTCGCTCAACCCACGCATCCGCGCCGGCGAGATTGTTGGCGAGGCCGCGCGCGTGCATGGCATGACGGACAGTGCCGGCCAGAGAGACTACGTCGCGAACCTTTTCAAGCGTGTCGGCCTCGACCCTGACTACAACCGCCGTTACCCGCATCAGTTCTCCGGCGGGCAGCGTGCGCGTATCGGCATCGCCCGCGCCTTGGCCGTGAACCCAAAGCTCTTGATCTGCGATGAATCGGTCGCAGCCCTCGATGTGTCCATCCAGGCTCAGGTGCTGAACCTGTTCATGGATCTGCGGGAAGATCTCGGCCTGGCCTATCTCTTCATCAGCCATGATCTTGGCGTGGTCCGCCATATCTCAGATCGCATTCTCATCATGTATTTGGGACGAGTGATCGAGAGCGGGCCAACACGCGCGATCTTTGAGGACCCAATCCATCCCTACACCAAGGCTTTGCTCGACAACGTGCCAAAGCTCGAGGCAAAGAAACGTTCCTTCGCCACAATCAAGGGCGAAATCCCTTCCCCGATCAATCCGCCTCTAGGTTGCCATTTCCATCCGCGTTGTCCTGTCGCCGGACCGCGTTGCAGCCGCGAAAAGCCGAAGGAAACGATTATCGCCGGTGGTCGCATGGCCGCCTGCCATCTGCTTGATGGGGGCGTTGACTAGGGTCTGGACCCTAGCTCTGCGCGCCCCGTCCGAAAGCTGCGCCGAACACTTCGCCCGGAGCCTCAAGCGTTCCAGCCTGCACCAGGAGGGCGAATGCATCGGCGTCCACGCCGGCGAGGCGTTGCGCCTCGATCTTGACTGCGCCGCTTGCCGCGGGGCCGAGATCGATGATGTCACGCACGACATTCGCGTAGGTGATGGTCTTGCCCATATTTTCGCCGCGCTCAATCTCCACAGAGCGGCGCGCGCTCACGGGCAACAGCACGAGGCGGGCCGGGGCCACGCCACTACGCGCGATCTGTGCCTCCCAGCCCGCCGTTGAACGGTTGAGACTGATGGAAGCGGTATCGGTGCCGGAAACAGTTGTGCGCTTCAGCTTTGTCAACGCCGTCAAATCCGAACCAACGCAATGCGCGCGGCCATTCACAATGGCCTGCGGGGTATAGACGCGCTTGTTGGCGATACCCGCGGCATAGGCTTTATGACGCCGCGTGAAAGCGGGACGGGCTAGTGTGTCCTTCCAGCCGAGATAATCCCAAATCTCGGTCGCGAAAGTCAGCGGGATCATCGAGGGATCCGCTGTGAGTTTCAGCATCAGGGCATCGGCAGCCGGGCAGGATGAGCATCCCTGGCTCGTAAAAAGCTCAACAAGTGTCGGGCGCTCTGCACTCTGGGCAAGCAACGCCGAAGGCGCGGCGCAAGCAGCAAGCGCCAATCCACCGAACGCGCGGCGGCTCAAACCAAACGGGGCAAGTTTTTCGATCATCATGCGGCAAACATAAGCATCGCTCGCTCGCACATTCCATTCACAAGCAAGTGTATTGGCCTGATTGAGGCACAAAAAAGCCGCCGGAGAAACTCCGGCGGCTGATTTCAGGATCGCAGCATCACGCCGCGAGCTGGCGCAGCACGTAATGTAGGATGCCGCCATTCTTGTAGTACTCGATCTCGTCGAGCGTGTTGATGCGGCAGAGGATCGGCAGATCGAAGGACGAACCATCCGAACGCGTGACCTTCGCAATCACCTTCTGGCGCGGCTGGATGGTCGCGAGACCGGGGATATCGACCATTTCATCGCCCTTCAGACCCAGGCTCTGCCAGCTCGTCCCTTCCTCGAAAGTGAAGGGCACGATGCCCATTCCGACAAGGTTCGAGCGATGGATGCGCTCGAAATTCTGCGCGATCACCGCCTTGACGCCAAGAAGCGCCGTGCCCTTCGCCGCCCAGTCTCGGCTGGAGCCGTTGCCGTATTCCACGCCAGCAAACACGACGAGCGGCACGCCCTCGGCTTCGTAGCGCATGGCAGCGTCATAGATGAACATCTTCTCGCCCGAGGGCTGGTGGATGGCATAGCCGCCTTCGGGCGTCACGCCCGCAGCGTCCTTCACCGTGAAGTTCTTGATGCGGATATTGGCGAAAGTGCCGCGCATCATGATCTCGTGATTGCCGCGCCGCGTGCCATACTGATTGAAATCCGCCGGGCGGACCTGGCGCTCGATCAGATATTCACCAGCGGGCGATGCCGCCTTGATGGAGCCGGCCGGGGAGATGTGGTCGGTCGTGATCTTGTCGCCGAACAGCGCCAGAATGCGCGCACCCTTGATGTCGGTGATCGGCTTTGGTGTTTTCGACATCCCCTCGAAATAGGGCGGGTTCTGCACGTAGGTCGAACCGGAATTCCAACCATAGGTCAGCCCGGTTGAGGTTTTCACGCCCTGCCAGCGCGCATCGCCCTTGAAGACATCGGCATATTTCGTCGTGAAGAGATCACGCGTCACATACTTGACGATGAAGTCCTGGATTTCTTTCGAGGTCGGCCAGATATCCTTGAGGTAGACCGGCTCTCCATCCGAACCTTCGCCGAGCGGCTCTTTCGTAAGGTCCTTCGTCACTGAACCGGCGAGCGCATAGGCAACCACCAGCGGGGGAGAAGCGAGATAATTCGCCTGCGCATCCGGCGAGACGCGCCCTTCGAAGTTGCGGTTGCCCGAGAGCACTGCCGCCGCGATCAGGTTGGTGTCATTGATCGCCTTCGAGATATCCGCCGGCAGCGGACCGGAATTGCCGATGCAGGTCGTGCACCCGAAGCCGACGAGCTGGAAGCCGAGGCCATCGAGATCCTTCTGCAGCCCGGCATTTTCGAGATATTCCGCCACGACCTGTGATCCCGGCGCGAGCGAGGTCTTCACCCACGGCTTCGTGGTGAGGCCCTTGGCGAGCGCCTTGCGAGCGAGAAGGCCCGCCGCGATCAGCACGCTCGGGTTCGAGGTGTTGGTGCAAGACGTGATGGCGGCAATCACCACATCGCCATGGCTCAGCGCGAAGTCCCGTCCCTCGACCGGCGCCTTCCGACCCTCATCGCCGCCCTTCTTGAACTCGGAGACCATCGCGGCCGAGAAACCAGCTGCGACATCGGTGAGCGCCACGCGACCCTCGGGGCGCTTCGGACCGGCGAGTGAAGGCAGAACGGTCGCGAGATCAAGGCCGAGGGTATCGGTGAAGACTGGGGCAGCGGCGCCCTTTTCACGGAACAGGCCCTGAGCCTTGCAATACGCCTCTGTGAGCGCGATGCGGTGCTGTTCGCGGCCGGTCATGGTGAGGTAGTTGATCGTCTCGCTATCGCACGGGAAGAAGCCGCAGGTCGCGCCATATTCCGGGCCCATATTGGCAATGGTCGCGCGGTCGGCGAGGCTCAGGTTATCGAGCCCGGGGCCGAAGAACTCGACGAACTTGTTCACGACACCCTTTTTGC
>JBOFZC010000200.1:0-5307 GCA_051654985.1 Rhabdaerophilum sp. | reverse complement strand
GGCGGGTCAATCGGATCGTCATGGTGTCCTCCCGTTGAATTTTTTAGACCGCATTCTGTTTATGGCATTTTCTTCTCGCGAACCGGCGTCCACTTCGCTTGAAAATGCTTTAGGTGATCGCGAGCCCCGTTTCGGGCTCGAAAAGATGGGCGTGTTCGAGGTTGAGCGCGAGGCGAACCGGCTGGCCTGCGACAAGGCCAGAATCCGGCGCGAAGCGTCCAGTCATTTCCACTGCGCCAATGCGCATCAGGGCGAGTGTATCCGAGCCCAGCGGCTCGACGATGACTGCCTTCGCCATCATTGCACTCGCGGAGTCAGACAGCGCCACATGTTCGGCACGAAGCCCAAGCAAAATGTCGCGCCCGGCGGCACGACGGAATGAGGCTGGAGCCGCTGCGATTGCGCCGCCTTCCAAAGTGACCGCTGATGCATCGGGTGCGATCCGTGCCTTCACGATGTTCATCGTTGGAGAGCCGATGAAGCCCGCAACAAAGGTGGATCGCGGCTGCTTATAGACGATCTCGGGCGTTGCGAATTGTTCGAGATGCCCGCCTTTGAGGATCGCGATGCGATCGGCAAGGGTCATCGCCTCGACCTGATCATGGGTCACGTAAATGATCGTGGTGCCGAAACGCTGATGGAGCTTCTTAATCTCAACCCGCATTTCAGCACGCAACTGCGCGTCCAGGTTTGAAAGTGGCTCGTCGAAGAGGAAAACTTTTGGGTCGCGCACGATCGCGCGCCCCATTGCGACACGCTGGCGTTGGCCACCGGAGAGCTGGCCGGGTTTGCGCTCCAGAAGGTGCCCGATCTGCAGGATATCAGAGGCTTCCTTGACCTTTTTATCGATGGTGGCGCGGTCAACGCCGCGCATTTTCAGACCGAAACCGATGTTTTCGGCCACGGTTCGGTGCGGATAAAGCGCGTAATCCTGGAACACCATCGCGATATCGCGATCACGCGGCGGCAGGTCATTGACCACCCGGTCGCCTATGCGGATCGTGCCGCCGGTGATGCTCTCGAGCCCTGCGATCATGCGCAGGAGCGTCGATTTCCCGCACCCGGAAGGGCCGACCAGCACAACGAATTCTCCATCCCTGACATCGATATCGATGCCGTGGATCACGGGCGTCGCGCCATAGGCTTTCACGACATGGGCAATCTCGATCCCTGCCACGTCTGTTCCTCCCCCGGCACGTTGACCGGATTGTGTGCCCTGCCATGACAGCGGGCACATCGCGCTTGTCTTATAACTTATATAAGACTATTCGTGCTTGGCAATCGCCTTTGCTGGTGGCTCGCTTGATCGAACAATCGATATCGGGTTGTCCGCAATTGTCACGCTCGAACCAGATTAAACCATGCCCCGCATTCTCGCCGTCGGCATCGCCGTCCTTGATGACATCTATCGTATCCCGATGCCGCTGGTTCCGGGAGAAAAGCACCGCGCGAGCGCGATCACAACAACAATCGGCGGCACGGCCACCAATGGCGCTTTTGCGATCACGCGTCTCGGCGGAAATCCACGCCTGCTGACCCGCTTCGGTGATGACGATGCGGCGACACCCTTGCGAAGAATGCTCGAAGGGTATGGCATCGACACAAGCCTCAGCCCACCTATGCCGGGCATCCGGACATCCCGCTCGACGATCGTGATCGAGCCCGATGGCGAGCGCACGATCATCAACATTCTCGATCCTCACATGCCGGAAGAGGCCGGTTTTGTGCCCAGCGAAATTCCATTCGATATCGATGCGGTGCTTGGTGATGTCCGTTGGGAATGGGCGGCGAAGCGCATGTTTGAAAGTGCTCGACGCGCGGGCAAACCCGCCGTGCTCGACGGTGACCGCGCGCCGAAAGACATCGGACTCGTGGAAGCTGCGACGCATGCAATCTTCTCGGCGCAAGGCTTGCGCGAACTCACGGGCATCACACATCTGCCGCAGGCTTTGGAGCAATTCGCCCGCGGACGCTCGAATTTTCTCGCTGTGACCGATGGCGGTGAGGGTGTTTACAGCCATTGGCAGGGACGCCTAATCCATCACCCGGCTTTCGTGGTGGAGCAGGTCGATACGCTGGGTGCCGGCGATACCTGGCACGGCGCCTTCACCTACGCGCTCTGCGACGGGCTTTCGCAGGACGAGGCGATTCGTTTCGCGAGTGCCGCTGCGGCCATTAAGGTGACACGGATCGGTGGTCCGCTCGGTGCGCCGACGAAACCGGAAGTCTTCGCATTTCTGAAGGAAAGGCAGCGATGAAAACGCTCAGTGCCGGCAAATTGCGCGGCCTCCGCCGGATGGCGGATGCTCAGGGACGCTTCAAGATGACGGCCGTGGATCAACGCCCGCCCATCATCAACCCGATCGCGGCCGCGCGCGGGGGCATCGCACCCTGGGAGGATGTCGCGCGGTTCAAGACGATGCTGGTTGAGGAATTGCAGGGGCAATCCACCGCTATGCTGCTCGACCCGAATTTCGCTTATCCCATGGCCGAGCCGATCCTCGATCCACGCCTTGGCCTCATCATGACGCTGGAGGATTCCGCCTTCCGCGAGACCGATCAGGGCCGTCTTTCGGATGAAATCGATGGCTGGTCGGTCGCGAAGATCAAGCGCGCAGGTGCAGATGCCGTGAAGGTCCTCACCTGGTATCGCCCGGATGCGCCGCGCGCGGTGAACGAGCACCAGAAACTATTTACGCGCCGCATCGGCGAGGCCTGCAAGCGCTACGACATTCCCTATCTCTTTGAGTTGCTGGTCTATCCGCTGCCGGGCGAGAAAAACCAGACCACGCAGTATATCGAGATGGCCGAGAAGAAGAGCGAGCTGGTACTCGAGAGTGTCGCGGAGTTTGCAAAGCCCGAATATGGCGTCGATGTTTTCAAACTCGAAAGCCCGGTGCCCGCGCGCGATTGCGATGGTTCGGCGCGCGTTCAGGCGCTTTTCGACGAGATGGGCAAGCTGTGCAACAGGCCCTGGGTGATGCTCTCGGCCGGTGCGGGAATGGCGGAATTCAAGGCCGTGCTCGGCCATGCCTACGCGGCCGGCGCCTCGGGCTATCTCGCGGGCCGCGCGATCTGGTCCGAGGCCTTCAAAGCGTTCCCGGATTGGGATGCGGTGAGGGCTGGACTCGCCGGCAATGGCGCCGATTACATGAAGGATATCAACATTCTGACGGACACGAATGCGAAACCTTGGTGGACCAACTGGGGCGGGGCGACACTCGCAGGCGCTGACAAGGATTTCCGCCATTCCTACCCGGATTTTGGACACTAAGACCATGAAGCCGGTCCTTGTTCTGGCGCTAGGACGCCCGACCTTCGATGTGCCTTTTGCGGAAGATTATGCAGCGCGCGCTTTCGCTGCGCTCGATGCCGCAGGGTTCGCCACGATCGGCCCACGTGGCTTGCTGTTTGATGCCGGCGCCGCACGTGAAGCGATTGCCGGTGTTGCGCCGGCGGATATCTCCGCTGTCCTGCTTCTGCAGGTGACCTTCACCGATGCCTCGATGACGGTCGAAATCGCGAAGGCCTATCCCGGATTGCCCCTCGGCATTTGGGCTTTTCCGGAGCCGCGCGCGGGCGGAAGGCTGCGCCTGAATTCGTTCTGCGGCCTTAACCTCGCAGCGCATGCCCTTGGTCGTGCAGGAATTGCGCATTGCGCGCTCTATGCCCCCACAAATGCCGGGAACCTGGCTCAAGACCTGCGTCGGCTCACTACTGTTGCACCCATGCTCGCTGCCAAGCTGCGCCAACCTCTCACTTCACCCGAAGCCAAAGCACGCGCCGAAGCTCTTTCGGTGAAACTTTCCGGCGCCCGGATCGGGCTCGTGGGCGAACACCCTGCCGGGTTCGACACCTGCCGCTATGAACCCGCGCGTCTCGCGTCTCTTGCCGGCGCGAGTGTCGAGACAATCCCGCTCTCCGAGATGTTTGCCCGCGCCAGAGCGGTGGATTCCGCCCACACAGCGCCGCGCCTCGACGAGGCTCGCAAGACCTATGCTGGGCTCGCTGATGTCGATGCTGAACAGCTTCGGAAATCTCTCACGCTGCACGCTGCTCTCGACGAGCTGAAGGCTGAGAAATCACTCGATGCCTTCGCCGTCCGCTGCTGGCCCGAGACCTTCACCGAATATGGCTGTGCCATTTGTGGCCCGATGGGCATGATGGGTGAGGCTGGCACGCCCTGCGCCTGCGAAGCCGATGTGATGGGCGCGCTGACGACCCTGCTCCTCTCCGAAGCGGCCGGAGAACCCGGATGGCTTGTCGATATCGTCGATATGGATGAGGCAAGCGACACGGGCGTTTTCTGGCATTGCGGTTCCGCGCCGCTCTCGATGCGTGACCCCAAGGTGGGAGCGCGCGCGCAAATCCATTCCAATCGCAAGATGCCACTGCTCGCCGAATTCACCCTCAAGCCGGGAAGGATCACCATCGCGCGGCTGACACAGGCGCGGAACGGGCTGGCTCTCGTGCTCGGCGCAGGCGACGTGATATCCGCACCGATGGCTTTCACCGGCACTTCAGCGACGGTGCGTTTCGATGGCGGTGTTGCACAAGCGCGGGACGTGCTGATCGGCGAGATGCTCGAACACCATGTCGCGATGGTCTATGGCGATCATCGCGCCACGCTTGAAGCCTGGGCAGCCCTGAAAGGCTTGCCCGTGATGGACCTCACATCATGAGCGCGAAACCTCTTCGATATGGCTTGATCGGCGCGGGCATGATGGGCCGCGAGCATATCCGCAACCTTGCACTCATCCCCGGCTCAGAACTCGTGGCGATCGCTGATCCAACCAATGAGCAAGTCGCGCTTTCGATTGCCGAAGCCGACAAACACCTGAAGCGAACCCCGCGCGGCTTTGCCGATCACCGGGCCATGCTCGCGGCTGGCGGGCTCGATGCGGTTGTGATCGCCAGCCCGAATGACACGCATTTCCGCGTGCTCGAAGACGTTCTGAAAAACGAAAAACCGCTCGGCATCCTGGTTGAGAAACCGGTGGTCACGACGCACGCCGATTGCGATCGGCTCGAAGCGTTGGCGAAGGGTTATTCCGCGCCGATCTGGGTCGCGATGGAATATCGCTACATGCCGCCTGTCGCTGAATTGCGCCACGCTGTGAGAGCCGGCGAAATCGGCAAGCTCCGCATGTTCGCGATTCGCGAACACCGGTTTCCATTCCTTGAAAAGGTCGGCGACTGGAACCGATTTTCCGAGCGCACCGGTGGAACGCTCGTCGAAAAATGCTGCCATTTCTTCGATCTCATGCGCCTTGTTGTCAGCTCCGAACCCGTGAGGGTCTACGCCTC
>JBOFZC010000199.1:0-5960 GCA_051654985.1 Rhabdaerophilum sp. | reverse complement strand
ACGGCCGAAATCGAGAAGCGCACGCTCGATGAGATCGTGAAACCTGTGGCGCGCGAGATGGTGAAGCGCGGCATGCCCTATCGCGGCATCCTTTTCGTTGGGCTGATGATCGGGCCGGAAGGGCCGAAGCTGATCGAGTTCAATTGCCGCTTCGGCGATCCCGAATGCCAGGTTCTGATGCTGAGGCTGAAAGATGATCTCCTCACGTTGCTTGATGGCGTGGCGCGCGGGCAGCTGAAATTCCTCTCAGCACGCTTCCGGACCGAACATGCCGTGGGCGTGGTGATGGCCACGAAAGGTTATCCCGGTGACTACCCGACCGGTACGCCAATCGCAGGGATCGAGGATGCCGATGCGATGCCCGGTGCTCGCGTCTTTCATGCCGGCACGGCGGGTCGCGCAGGCGAGATCGTCTCGGCGGGCGGGCGCGTTCTGACAATCTGCGCCACGGGCGTGGACCTCGTCGAAGCGCGCGAACGCGCCTATGCCGCGATAGAAAAAATCGACTGGCTTGAAGGTTTCTATCGCACCGATATCGGCGCGAAGGGCCTTGCAAGACTGAAAGGCTGAACCATGAGCGACCTTGCTGATCTCTTTCCCGGTTTTTCCAGCCACCATATCGGCACGCCGAACGGGCATGTCTTCGCGCGGATGAAAGGCCAGGGTGAGCCGCTGATCCTCGTGCATGGTTTCCCGCAAACCCATGTGATGTGGCACAAGATTGCGGGTGAACTGGCGGAACGTTTCCGCGTCATCGCCTTCGATCTCAGGGGCTATGGCTGGTCATCGATCGTGCGGGAGAGCGAGGGAGGTTCGGGCTACTCGAAGCGCTCTATGGGCGAGGATATTCTCTCCATCGCCGATGAATTCGGCTTCTCCCAATTCTCGCTGGTGGGGCATGATCGCGGTGCGCGGGTGAGCTATCGCTTCGCGCTCGATCACCCGGGCCGGGTGGAAAAACTCGCACTTCTCGACATCATCCCGACCTATCAGGTCTGGGACCGGATGAATTCCGAGGCCGCGATGCGCATCTATCATTGGCCGTTCCTGGCGCAGGCCGCGCCCATCCCTGAAACGCTGATCGGGGCAGACCCTTCGATGTGGCAGGAGAGCTGTCTCGCGGGCTGGACGGCCGAGCAGGATTTGAAGGCCTTCGATATCCGCGCGCTCAAACATTATCGCGCGTTTTTCAACGACCCCAGTCGCCTGCACGCGACCTGTGAGGATTATCGCGCCGGTGCCACAATTGACCTCGCCCATGATCGCGAAAGCCTCGCCAATGGCGAGACGATCACCTGCCCCACGCTCGTGCTCTGGGGTGAGAAGGGGATTCCCGCCGGAAAATCCTCGCCGCTGGAGGCCTGGAAGGCGCTGGCACCCAAAGCCACGGGCGGCGCCATTCGTGCCGGACATTTCCTCCCCGAAGAAAATCCCGGCGACACACTCACCGCACTGAAGGCCTTTCTATGAGCACAAAAGCGCCGCGCATCGGCCTTGTGCTCGGCTCGGGAGGAGCGCGCGGCCTCGCGCATATCGTGGCGTTTGAAACCTTCGATCGTCTCGGCATCAAGCCGGTGGAAATCTCGGGCACCTCGATGGGTGCCATTCTGGGCGCGGCCTATGCGGCGGGCTTTTCGGGCAAGGCCCTGCGCGCGCATGCCCTGCGGGACTTTCGCGATCGGGCCGATGTGATGTCGCGCCTCTTCAAGGCACGTGTGGGCCGTATCACAGATTTCTGGAAGCAGGGTATTGCCAACCCGGTGCTGATCGATGCCGTCACGACACTCGAAAAATTCCTGCCTGCTCCCCTCCCCTTGCGGTTCGAGGATCTGAATATCCCGCTCTCCGTGGTCGCTGCCGATCTGCACCGAATGGAGCGCGTGGTGTTCTCCGAGGGCGAGTTGTTGCCGGCAGTCGCAGCCTCCATGGCCATTCCCGGCCTTGTGCGCCCTGTGGTGCATGAGGGACATGTGATGATCGATGGCGGCGCGGTCGATCCGCTGCCCATCCGCGCCATTCGCGGGCCGGTGGACCTGATCATCGCGATTGATATCTCCCGCATGGCCGCGCGCGAGGAAACCGAAGCGATACCGAGCATGCTGGAAGTGGTGACGCGGTCTTTTGACCTGATGCAATCCTCGCTGATCGATGTGCAGCAGCATGTGCCGTCGGCACCGCTCTATCGCATCAAGGCGAAGGTCGATCATTTCGGCGCACTCGATTTCTTCGCAGCGAAGAAAATCATCGCCGCCGCCGAGCCGATCGCTGCCGAAATCGAGACGATCATTGAGGCGGTCACGCGAGCTAAATCACTCGTCGCTCTTGAAAAAACTCCCTGAGCATCTCCGCTGCTTCGCTCTCACGGATGCCGGAATAGACCTCCGGAGTGTGATGACAGGTTGGGTGCGAAAAAACACGGGAACCATGCTCGACGCCCCCACCTTTGGGGTCGCTCGCCGCATAATAAAGCCGCCTCAAGCGCGCGAAAGAGATCGCGCCAGCGCACATCGGGCAGGGTTCGAGCGTGACGTAAAGGTCGCAATCGCCGATGCGCTCGGAGGCTAATTTTTCACAAGCCATGCGGATCGCAAGGATTTCAGCATGCGCTGTGGGATCATTCAGCTCACGCGTGCGATTTCCGGCCGAAGCAATGAGATGTCCATCGTGCAGAATGGCGGCACCGATCGGTACTTCGCCGCGAGCACCCGCTGCTTTCGCTTCCGCAAAGGCGAGGTCAAATCCGTTACCGCCTCCCGGCTTGTGCATGGCAGACCCCGCGCAAACATTCGTTACCCGGCCCTCGCTAAGCCGCTGGGCTTCTGATACGAGGGCGCGATGAAAAAGAGCGATACAGACAAAACTCGCGGAGGCAAGCCGCGCGGCGGCCGCCCTCGCGACTCCGAATCCGGCCCCCGTGACGGCGCCCGGCCCCGTTTCTCGAAGCCGCGTGGCGATGCTCCGCCGCGCCGCGAGGGCGAAGATCGCTCGCGTTTCAAGCGCGACGATGGCGGCGATGCCCGCCCGTTCCGCAAGCCTCGCCCTGAAAGCGGAGACAAGCCGTTCCGCTCGCGTGAAGGTGGGGATAGCCGCCCGCCGCGTGGTGATCGTCCGGATCGCCCGCCACGCCGTTTCGATCGTGATTCCGCCCCTCGTTCCGAGGGTGGTGAGCGCCCCTATCGCGCCCGTCCACCACGGGATGAAGCCGGTGGTGACCGCCCCTTCCGCCCGCGTCCACCGCGGACTGAAGGTGGCGATAAACCATTCCGTTCGCGTGAAGGCGGTGATCGTCCTCGCTCATTTGAGGGCAAGGATCGTCGCCCGCCGCGTGACGGTGAGCGTCCGGCAGGTGATCGCCCGTTCCGCGACAAGAAGCCGTTTGGTGACAAGCCCTTCCGGGCGCGCGAAGGCGGCTCCGATCGCCCCTTCCGTGGCCGGGATGGCGATGAGAAGCCGTTCCGCAAATCGCGCGACGAGGGGTTCCAGCGCGAGGAGCGTGAGCCACGCGAGGAGACCCGCGAACGGCCCAAAAAGAACACCTATGGCATGCGCGCCGAGCGCGCCGTGGAGATGAAAAAGCCCGGCACGGGCGGCATCTCCGCTGAAGGCGAGCGCATCGCCCGCGTGATGGCCCGCGCCGGGCTTTGCTCGCGTCGCGACGCTGAGGAGTGGATCGCCGAGGGGCGCGTTGCGGTCAACGGTGCGGTGATCACGAGCCCGGCGCTCGATGTCACGGCGAAAGACCAGATCATGGTCGATGGCGCGGCTTTGCCGGAGCGCGAGGCAACCCGCCTCTGGCTTTATCACAAGCCGCGCGGCCTTGTGACCACCGCCGATGACCCCGAAGGTCGCCCGACCGTGTTCGACCACCTTCCCGCCGGGCTGCCGCGCGTGGTCTCGGTTGGTCGGCTTGATATCAACACTGAAGGGTTGATGCTGCTCACCAATGATGGCGGCCTCTCGCGCGTGCTCGCGCATCCCGATACCGGCTGGCTCCGGCGCTATCGCGTGCGCGTTTACGGCGATGTGAACCAGGCGCAACTCGATACCCTGCGCGACGGCATCACACTCGATGAGATTCAATATGGGCCGATTTTCGCGCGGCTCGATCGTGAAATCGGCGACAATGCCTGGCTGACGATGGATCTGCGCGAAGGCAAGAACCGCGAGATCAAGCGCGTGCTCGAGCATCTCGGATGCCATGTGACGCGGCTGATCCGTGTGTCGTTCGGACCGTTCCAGCTTGGCGATTTGCCGGAAGGCGAAGCGACCGAGGTGCGCTCCCGCGTGCTTCAGGATCAGCTTGGGCCAGAGCTTTCGGAAGAGGCCGGGGTGTATTTCGATGGTCCCCGCCACAAGCATGAAGGCGACGACGAGCTTGAGGAAAAGCCCAGGCGTTTCGACAAGCGCAAACCGACCGAGAAGCGCGACCTCGCGCTGATGGGAGAAGATAAATCGCTCAAGGTCGAGCGCGAAAAGGTTTCCGATCGCAAGGGGCGCGACGTGAAGGTCGAGCGCGTCGTGCGCATCGCCGAAGAAGAGCGCCCGCGCGCCGCCCATCGCAGCCGCGATGAGGGGCGTGGACGTTCGTCCGAAGGTCGACCATCGCGTTCGGACCGTCCGTTTGGCGATCGTCCTCCCAGAGGCGACAAGCCTTTTGGTGATCGGCCTCCGCGCAAGCCGCGTTTTGAGGGCGACGCACCGCGTGGCGAGCGCCCCTATCGCGAGAAGCCGTTCCGGGCGCGCGAAGAGGGTGATGCCCGTCCACCGCGCCGTGAACGGTCCTTCGAGGACCGGCCACCAAGGGGTGATCGCCCGGAAGGGGATCGTCCATTCCGTGATCGCCCTGCTGGCGACAGGCCGTTCGGCGATCGGCCTCTAAGGCGTGACCGGCCGGAAGGCGAACGTTCATTCCGCCCGCGCGAGGGAGGCGAGGGCCGTCCACCGCGCAAGCCGCGTTTTGAGGGCGATGCCCCGCGTGGCGAGCGCCCGTTCCGCGACCGACCTGCTGGTGATCGGCCGCCGCGTGGCGACCGACCGTTCGGTGATCGTGCACCCAGAGGCGACAAGCCGTTCGGCGATCGCCCGCCAAGACGGGATCGTCCGGAGGGTGATCGTCCTCCTCGTTCGGGTCCGCGCTCCGATGGTCCGCGTTCAGGTGGTCCGGGTCGCAGTAGCCCCGGTCGAGGCGGGCCGCGTGGCGGCAAACCGGGCGGGTTTGGTGGCAAGCCTGGTGGTGGCGGGCCGCGCCGTGGTCCGCGTCGCGGCGAGTAAGTCGCGATGCGGGTTGTCGGCGGAAAATTCGGCGGGCGGAGCCTGAAAGGCCCCTCCTCGGATACCATTCGCCCCACATCCGATCGCATGCGCGAGAGCCTGTTCAACATTCTCGCGCATGGTGTCGATTTCGAAGTAGAGAATGCCCGCGTGCTCGATCTTTTCGCCGGGACGGGGGCCTGCGCGATCGAGGCGATTTCGCGCGGCGCGGGTTATGCCGTTCTCGTCGATATCGGTGCGGAAGCGCGTGGATTGCAGCGAGAAAACATCGAGGCTTTGGGCCTCGGCGGCATCACGCGCATTCTGCGTCGCGACGCCACGAAACTCGGGGCGGTCTCACCCTTCGAACCTTTCGGTCTCGTTTTTTGCGATCCGCCCTATGGCAAGGGTTTGGGCGAGGCAGCGCTTGCGTCAGCGATCGGCGGAGGATGGCTGAAACCCGGTGCCCTTGTGGTGCTTGAAGAGCGCGCCAATGCCGAGATCGCGCTGCCAGCCGGTCTCTCCGAAATCGACAGGCGTAAAGCCGGCGAAACGCAGCTGGTGTTCGCGCGCATGGACTAGCCCCGCCCGAACAACCGTTCGAGATCCGCGCGACTGAGATGGATCGAGGTTGGGCGGCCATGATTGCATTGTGCAGAGGCCGGCGTCGCCTCCATGTCGCGCAAAAGCGCATCCATTTCCTCAATCCG
>JBOFZC010000198.1:0-5811 GCA_051654985.1 Rhabdaerophilum sp. | reverse complement strand
CGGCCCGCACCATCAGCGCCAAATCTTCCAGCGTCACATAGGAGCTTGTGCCCGTGTGATAGAGACGCCGATTGGCATATTTCTTGATGATTGTCGGGTCTTTAGAGGCGCTTTCGGCCATGTACTCACCATCCGATCTTCAGTGCAGCCGACAATCGCAGCTCGCCATACCTTGTTCGCAACCCCGGTCCCCAGAAACGGCATTATCCGGATTTCCGGCTTGACGAGTGTTGCACTGCACGTCTCATAGCATCTAGCTTAGAAATGCGCCATCCGGCCGTCAGCAGGAGGAAACTATGGCTTCTCAATCGATCGTCATCGCGAGCGCCGCTCGCACCGCAGTGGGAGCCTTCAGCGGCGCCTTCGCCGATGTGCCGGCTCATGAGCTGGGCGCCACCGCGATCAAGGGCGCCCTCGCCCGTGCTGGCGTCGCGCCGGCTGAGGTTGATGAGGTCATTCTCGGGCAGGTTCTCACCGCCAATACCGGGCAGAATGCGGCGCGCCAGGCGGCAATGGCTGCCGGTATTCCGCAGGAGCGCACGGCATGGGCGCTCAACCAGCTCTGCGGCTCGGGCTTGCGCGCAGTCGCCATCGGCATGCAGCAAATCGCCAATGGCGATGCCTCGATCATCGTGGCCGGCGGCCAGGAATCGATGACCCTCGCGCCGCATGCCGCCTATCTGCGCTCCGGCACCAAGATGGGTGAGATGAAGATGGTCGATACCATGCTGCGCGACGGCCTCTGGGATGCCTTCCAAGGCTACCATATGGGCCAGACCGCCGAGAACGTCGCCGCGAAATGGCAGCTGACGCGCGACGAGCAGGACGCCTTCGCCGTGGCCTCGCAGAACAAGGCCGAAGCCGCGCAGAAGGCCGGCAAGTTCAAGGACGAAATTGTCGCCCACACCGTGAAAACCCGCAAGGGTGATATCGTGGTGGAAGCCGATGAA
Source organism: Rhabdaerophilum sp. (assembly GCA_051654985.1). GTDB lineage: Bacteria > Pseudomonadota > Alphaproteobacteria > Rhizobiales > Beijerinckiaceae > Rhabdaerophilum. The sequence goes on along the minus strand of JBOFZC010000198.1, from coordinate 4,861 downwards.
TATCCCCGCCACGGTTCGACGCTGGATGGCATGGCGAAACTCCGGCCCGCATTCACCAAGGACGGCTCGGTGACCGCCGGCAATGCCTCTGGTATCAATGATGGCGCGGCCGCGGCCGTACTGATGAGCGAAGCGGAAGCCAGCAAGCGCGGCATCACCCCGATGGCCCGCATCGTCTCCTGGGCGACCTGTGGCGTCGACCCTGCGATCATGGGCACCGGCCCGATCCCGGCTTCGCGTCGTGCCTTGGAAAAGGCCGGATGGAAGGTCTCTGACCTCGACCTCGTCGAGGCGAACGAAGCCTTCGCCGCACAGGCGCTTGCCGTGAACAAAGATATGGGCTGGGATCCGTCGATCGTGAACGTCAATGGCGGCGCGATTGCGATCGGTCACCCGATCGGCGCTTCGGGTGCTCGCATCCTCAACACACTGCTGTTCGAAATGGCGCGTCGCGGCGCCAAGAAGGGCCTCGCCACGCTCTGCATCGGCGGCGGCATGGGCGTCGCGCTCTGCGTCGAGCGCTGAGCCGTTTTCAATCAACGACACCCCCGCGCGCCGGACCAAACGAGCGCGCGGGTGCAAAAGACGAATTTCCGGAAACGCCAGAATAACAAGGGGAAAAGACATGGCACGCGTAGCATTGGTAACAGGCGGTTCGCGCGGAATCGGCGCGGCGATCTCGAAGGGCTTGAAAGCAGCGGGATACAAGGTTGCGGCATCCTATGCCGGCAATGACGAAGCCGCTGCAGCATTCACCGCCGAAACCGGCATCAAGACCTATAAATGGGATGTTTCGGATTTCGATGCCTGCGCAGCAGGCGTCGCGGCGGTTGAGGCCGATCTTGGCCCGATCGACGTGCTCGTGAACAATGCCGGCATCACGAAAGACGGCATGTTCCACAAGATGACCAAAGACCAGTGGTATGGCGTCATCAACACCAACCTCAACTCGCTGTTCAACATGACACGCCCTGTCTGGGAAGGCATGCGCGCGCGCAAATTCGGTCGCGTGATCTGCATCTCCTCGGTCAACGGCCAGAAGGGTCAGATGGGCCAGGTGAATTATTCCGCTGCAAAAGCCGGCGATATCGGCTTCGTGAAGGCTCTCGCGCAGGAAGGTGCCCGCGCCGGCATCACTGTGAACGCGATCTGCCCGGGCTATATCGGCACCGATATGGTCAAGGCGATTGCGCAAGACGTGCTTGAAAAGGCCATTCTGCCGCAAATCCCGGTCGGCCGTCTCGGCGAACCCGAGGAAATCGCGCGCGCCGTGGTGTTCCTCGCGGCGGATGATGCCGGTTTCATCACCGGCTCGACGCTGACCGCCAATGGCGGGCAGTATATGGTGTGAACCACCACAGGTGGATTTCACTATGAGGGCCGGGAAACCGGCCCTTTTCTTTTGCTCTACGCCTCGTTACGCGATGGATATGCAGAGCCTCTCCCGCCCCACGATCATCGGTCTCGGTGCCATCGGTATCTGGGCGACGCTTGCGCTTTTTACCGCGATGACCGGCGCGATGCCGCCGTTTCTCACCACCGCGATCTGCTTCGCGATTGGCGGCTGCGTGATCATCAGCCCGGCTATCGCGCGGCGCGAATGGCACAAGCTAATTCCCTCCCTGCCGGCCTTCCTGCTCGGGCTCTACGGCCCGTTTGGCGACACGGTGATCTATTTTGCGGCGCTGAAGCTCAGCCCGCCGGCTGAGGCGAATCTCATCCATTATCTCTGGCCGCTGCTGATCGTGCTGTTTGCGGCCCTGCTGCCGGGCGGAAAGCTGCGCATGCCGCATCTCATCGGCGCGCTGATGGGCCTTGGCGCGCTGATCCTGCTGGTGGGCGGAAGGCTGGGTTCTGGGACGAGCGATGCGGCGTGGCTTGGCTATGGCCTGGCGCTTCTTGGAGCCGTGGTATGGGCGAGCTATTCGGTGCTCTCGCGTCTCGTGGCGTCCTCCTCGACGGAAAGCCTTGGCACCACCATTCTGGTCTCGAGTGTGCTCGCTTACCTGCTGCACCGCATGTTTGAGGCGCCCTACACCGATTGGAGCCATGCCAACATCATCGGCCTGCTCGGCCTCGGGCTTGGGTCGCAGGGCCTCGCGCTGATTTCCTGGGATATCGGTATGAAGCGTGGCGATGTGAGTTTCCTCGGCGTCGCGTCTTACTCCACCCCCGTGCTGTCGACCCTGCTGCTCGTGCTCACCGGATTTGCCTCCGCGAGCTGGGCCTTGGCCGTCGCCTGTGTGCTGATCGTCGCCGCGGCGTTGGTAGCCCGTAAGGCGTGATCAGGCCGGTTTGCGCGGGGTGGGACGCCAATCCTTTGGGGCCATCTCGAAGCCCTCAAAGGTGAAGCCCGGCGCCACCGTGCAGCCTGCAAGCGTCCAAGCCCCGAGCGAGGTGGCGCTCTGCCAATAATCTTTCTCAACAACGATTTGCGGGCGCTGGCCGGTGGAAAGATTCGGGCCGAGATGATGCGCCGACGCATCATGCCCGTTCGGGCTGATGGTGATGACCATCGGCGCACCAGCATAATAATGCCAGATCTCGGCGGCATCGCAGCGATGCCATTCCGATGTTTCGCCGGCTTCTAGAAGATAATAGATCGCCGTGCTGAGCGATCGGCCGGAAGCATCAGTGCGCGCATCGCGGAACGTCTCACGAAAATGCCCACCCTCTGGATGCGGCTTCAGATCCAGCAGGCGGATGATCTCGCGAGCGGTGAGATTCGAGTCGAACATGCCAATTCCTCAGAAACGGTTCTTGGCTTCGCGCCGCGCCGCAAATTCAGCGACATCCTTGGCACGCACGAACACATTCGTCGCGCGCTCCTCGGCAATGGTGGTTGGAACCGTGGGCTGTCCAGAGGCGCGCGCCGCCTCCACAGCCTTCAAGCGCGTAGCAATCGCCGCATTTTCGGGCTCAATATGGGCGCAAAAACGCGCATTCGAGAGCGTGTATTCATGGCCGGAGAAAACTCGCGTATCGCCAGGCAAGACGGCGATGCGCTGGAGCGAGTTATAAAGCGTCTCAGGCGGAAGCCCGAAAATCCGCCCACAACCCATCGTAAACATCGTGTCGCCGACGAAAATCACGTTCTCGTCGGCAAAATGGTAGCTGATGTGATCCGCGCAGTGCCCGGGCGTCTCCCAAATTTCGGCGCGCAAGCCGCCAATTTCCACAGTATCCCCTTCACCAACAAGGCGATCCGCAGCCGGCAATATATCGGCGGCAAGGCGAGGCGCGATCACCTTCGCACCATAGCGTGCCACGAGTTCGGGAATACCCTCGATATGGTCGTGATGTTGATGCGTCACAAGAATGAGATCGAGCCCCCATCCCCGTTTTTCCAGCTCCGCCATCACCGGATGGGCAGCCGGCGCGTCCACCAAAGCGACTTTTCCCGTTGAGGGGCAACGAACCAAAACAGCGTAATTGTCGGAAAGACAGGTGAAAAGCGCGATCTCCATCGCTATCCTCATAACTTCACGGGAAGGTGGGCAATCTCGCCTGCCTCATCACGCAAGTCCAGCGGAGTCATAGGTCTCGATGCAACCTGATGTGATCGATCTCCGATCCTTCTATGCGAGCCCGCTCGGTGTCGTGGTGCGGGCAATCGTGCTGCGTGCGATTCAGCAGCGCTGGCAGACCCTTTCCGGCCTCGCGCTGCTCGGGCATGGTTATGCGACACCCTATCTCGATGACATTCGCGAGGGCACGGAGCGCAGTATCGCCTTCATGCCAGCCCGGCAGGGTGTCACGCCTTGGCCGAAGGGCATGCTTTCGGCGGTTAGCCTCGTGGAAGGTTCAGAGCTGCCCCTGCGTGATTCGGTGTTTGATCGGGTGCTGCTGATTCATTCGCTGGAGACCTCAGATGACCCCTCGGCGCTGATGAGCGAGGTCTGGCGCATCCTTGCACCGGGCGGGCATGTGATGATCATCGTGCCGAACCGCCGCGGTGCCTGGGCGAGGCTCGACACAACTCCATTCGGCGCGGGACAACCCTTTTCGCGCAGGCAATTGACGGACCTTTTGCGCCACGCGCTCTTCACGCCAACTTACTGGAGCGAGGCGCTCTACATGCCGCCTATTGCACGGCGCTTCATGCTGAAAACGGCCTTCGCCTGGGAGCGGTTCGGCGGAGGACTGGCTTTGCCCTTCGCGGGTTTGCATGTGATCGAGGCCACGAAGCAGGTCTATCGTCCGGCTTTGGCGGGCAAGATGATCCGCGTTCGCGGATTGCTTCAGCCGGTTCTGGTTCCGAGCGGAGGCACGGCGGCAGGGCGCAAGATTCTGAAATAGAAAATTTATTTCCTTGCGAGCCAGAAAATGCCCTGCTCGCCCATCAGGTTCCAGAACCACCAGGGCATAGCCACACGCACGGGCTTGCCGGCAGAATCCAGCGCCTCGGCGCGCACGATTTTCGCCTGAACTTCATCCGCCAGCGCCACGAAATCGCGGATGGTGCAGAAATGGATGTTCGGCGTGTCATACCAGCTATCGGGCAAGTTCTCGTTCACAGGCATGCGCCCCTTGAAGAGAAGGCTGGTCCGGATGCGCCAATGCCCAAAATTCGGAAACGAAACGATTACGTTTTTTGCGATCCGAAGCATTTGCTCCACGACCACACGCGGCCGGCGTGTCGCCTGAAGTGTCTGCGAAAGGATGACATAATCGAAGCAATCATCGGGGTATTCGAAAAGGTCGGTATCCGCGTCGCCCTGGATGACCGCGAGCCCTTTCGAGACGCAGGCCGCGACACCTTCGCGGGAAATCTCGATGCCGCGCGCATCGACCCCCTTGCTCTGCGCGAGATAGGCGAGGAGATCGCCATCACCGCAGCCAACGTCGAGCACACGCGCGC
>JBOFZC010000197.1:0-2837 GCA_051654985.1 Rhabdaerophilum sp. | reverse complement strand
ACCACATTGAGGAATTCCGGCAAAGTGGAGAACGTGGCGTTGATGCCCAGAAGCAGCGCCATCAGCAGCCGCACCTGATACATCCAGATGATGAAGAGAAACAGCGTCACGAACGCCATCCATCCCACTTCCGGCCGCGCGCGCACGGCCTTCCACAACGCAGCAAAGCTGATTGGCTCGCCCGCCTCCCGCCGCCGGCTCACCTCGTAGAGCCCTACAGCGACGAACGGCCCGAGCAACGCAAAGCCGGCGGCCAGCGGATAGGCGAGATAGGCCATCTGCAGGCTCGTGACCGAGAACAGGATCGCGAGCCCGCCAAGTGCATAGAAACCACCAAAGACGAGGCCATACACTGGCTTCGCCTGAAAATCGCGCAGGCCGGCGACAATGGCTTCGGCGATGTCATGGCGGGTGATCCGTTTGACAACGGGATCACGTCGGACCGTCACTTCGCTCATCGGAAATCCTCCAGGACTGGCCGAATTCTCTCTAACTTTGGCCCGTTATTGGGCGTGAAAATCGGGTGACAAGCCTTGATCCGCATCAAGCCGTGTGCCGGCATGTTCCGCGCTTGCCACACCCTTTCCCGCCAGCCTATCCTGAAGCTTGATCCGGGGTTTTGAGCCGTGCATTTTTCCTTTTTATCGCTGCTGCGGCAGGCCTTCTCTAGCCATGAGGGCTGGCAGCCCTTTTGGCGGCAGGCCCAACCGAAGCCGGCCTATGACATCATCATCGTCGGTGCAGGCGGGCACGGGCTCGCAACCGCCTATTACCTCGCGAGCGAATTCGGCATGCGCAACATCGCGGTTGTTGAGAAGGGCTGGCTCGGCGGCGGTAACACAGCACGCAACACCACGGTGATCCGCTCGAATTACCTCTGGGAGGAATCCGAGGCGATCTACGAGCATTCCTTGAAGCTCTGGGAAGGCCTCAGCCACGTGCTCAACATCAACGTGATGTATTCCCCGCGCGGCGTGATGATGCTTGCGCACAACCATCACGATGAGGTGGTGATGAGGCGGCATGTTCATGCCAATCGCCTCGCAGGCATTGATAACGAATGGCTGACGCCAGAGCAGGCGAAGGCTTTCTGCCCGCTGCTGAATATCTCTCGGGATATTCGCTATCCCGTCACGGGGGCCGCGCTCCAGCGGCGCGGGGGCGTCGCACGTCATGATGCTGTGGCCTGGGGCTATGCCCGCGCCGCGAGCGCATTGGGCGTCGATATCATCGAGAATTGTCCGGTCACCGGCATCCGCCGCGCGCCGGATGGCTCTGTGACGGGCGTTGAAACCGGCAAAGGGTTCATCAGTGCGAAACGGGTTGGTGTGGTCGCGGCAGGGCATACCTCGGTGCTGATGGGGATGGCCGGCGTGCGGATGCCCATTGAAAGCTTTCCGCTGCAGGCGCTGGTCTCGGAGCCGGTCAAACCGATGATGCCCTGTGTCGTGATGTCGAACACGATCCACGCCTATATGTCGCAATCTGACAAAGGCGAGTTGGTGATTGGGGCAGGCACCGACGTTTACACCAGCTACTCGCAGGCCGGGGGCTTGCACATCTCGCAGCATACGCTTGAGGCGATTTGTGAGTTGTTCCCCGCGACGCGGCGGATGAAAATGCTCCGAAACTGGGGCGGGATCGTCGATGTCACGCCGGATCGCTCGCCGATTATCGGCAAAACGCCAGTGCCGGGTTTGTTCGTCAATTGCGGCTGGGGTACGGGCGGGTTCAAGGCTACCACCGGTTCAGGCCATGTTTTCGCGGCAACCCTCGCCAGTGGCGAGCCGCACCCGATTGCAGCACCCTTTTCGCTGGATCGGTTCCGGACCGGGCGTCTCATTGATGAAGCGGCCGCAGCCGCTGTGGCGCATTGAGGACCATCGAATATGCTCCTGATCCCGTGCCCCTATTGTGGATTTCCTCGCCCTGAAATCGAATTCCGCCATGCCGGCCCGGAGCATTTTCAAGCAAAGTGGGAACGGGTTTGCGTGAAGAAAATGCGACCATTAAAAAAGCCTCGCCCATGCTCCTGATCCCGTGCCCCTATTGCGGGTTTCCTCGCCCTGAAATCGAGTTCCGCCATGCCGGCGAGGCGCATCTCGCGCGACCCGAGGAACCCGCGAGCGATGGGGACTACGCGGCGTTCCTGTATTTGCGCGAGAATCCGAAGGGCATAACCGCCGAGCGCTGGCGGCATGTGCATGGTTGCGGGCGTTATTTCAATCTGTTGCGTGACACCGTGAGCGACCGCATCCTCGCCGTCTACAAGCCCGGCGAGAAGCGCCCTGAGATCGCATCATGAGCGGGTTTCGAGCTTCTGCCTGGAATGAAAAAACGTCGCGCGTGACGGTGAATTTCACCTTCGATGGCGTGCGCTATTCAGGCTTTGAAGGAGAAACGCTTGCCTCTGCGCTGATGGCCAATGGCGTGAGCCTTTTGGGTCGCTCGTTCAAGTATCACCGTCCGCGTGGGCTGCTCGCGGCAGGGTCGGAAGAGCCCAATGCGCTGGTGAGCGTGGATCGCGGGCAGGGGCGTTTCACCCCCAATCTGCGCGCCACGGAGGTCGAAATATATGAGGGGCTTGTCGCAAAAAGCCAGAACCGCTTTCCGAGCCTCGCGTTCGATCTCGGTGCGATCAACTCGGTGCTCAAGCCCCTGTTTCCGGCGGGGTTCTATTACAAGACATTCATGGGCCCGGCGATGGGCGGCAAGGCGACGCTCTGGAACCGCCTGTTCGAGCCGCTGATCCGCCGTGCGGCAGGGCTCGGTGCTCCACCTGTTGATCCCGATCCCGACGCTTATGCGAGCCTCTTCGCGCATTGCGACGTGTTGGT
>JBOFZC010000196.1:0-9209 GCA_051654985.1 Rhabdaerophilum sp. | reverse complement strand
ACGAGGATTGCGTGAAAGCCACGAAACTGCATTCATGAAATCACCAGCAAGGAAGCCTTCCCATGTCCGCTTATGACGTCATCATCATCGGTTCCGGCCCCGGCGGCTATGTCACCGCGATCCGTGCGAGCCAGCTCGGCTTTAAAACCGCGATCATCGAGCGCGAGCATCTGGGCGGCATTTGCCTCAACTGGGGCTGTATCCCCACGAAAGCTTTGCTGCGATCGGCCGAGATTTATCACTACGCCAAGCACGCCAAGGATTATGGCCTGAAAATCGAGGGCAATATTACCTTTGAAGCCGCCGATGTGGTGAAGCGCTCGCGCGGTGTTTCAGCCAAGCTCAATGGCGGCATTGGCTACCTGATGAAGAAGAACAAGGTCGATGTCATCTGGGGTGAGGCGAAGCTTTCAAAGCCCGGCGAGGTGATTGTTTCGGAAACGAAAAAACCCGCGGTGCAGCCGCAGAACCCCGTCCCCAAAGGCGTGCAGGGGCCAGGAACTTATACGGCTAAGCATATCATCGTCGCGACAGGCGCTCGCCCGCGCGTGCTCCCCGGGCTGGAGCCTGATGGCAAGCTGATCTGGACATATTTCGAAGCGATGGTGCCGCCGGCGATGCCGAAATCGCTCATTGTCATGGGCTCGGGCGCGATTGGTATCGAGTTCGCCTCGTTCTATCGCACCATGGGTGCCGAGGTGACCGTTGTCGAAGTCATGGGCCAGGTGATGCCGGTGGAGGATGCGGAAATCTCCGCAATCGCCCGCAAGGCCTTCGAGAAGCAGGGGATGAAAATCCTCACCAACACGAAGGTCACGAAGGTCGAGAAGAGCGCAAATTCTGTCACCGCCCACGTTGAAGACGACAAGGGCGGCAAACAGACCATCACGGCCGAGCGGATGATTTCCGCCGTGGGTGTGGTCGGGAATATCGAAAATCTCGGCCTCGAAGCCTTGGGGATCAAGACCGATCGCGGCTGCGTGGTCACCGATGGCTATGGCCGCACGAACGTGCCGGGCATCTACGCCATCGGCGATGTCGCGGGCCCGCCCATGCTCGCGCACAAGGCCGAGCATGAGGGCGTGATCTGCATCGAGCATATCAAGGGCCTGCATGTTCACCCGATGGAAAAGAACAAGATCCCGGGCTGCACCTATTGCCACCCGCAGGTGGCCTCTGTTGGCCTCACCGAGGCCAAGGCAAAAGAAGCCGGCTACACGCTGAAGGTCGGACGGTTCTCCTTCGCGGCGAACGGCAAGGCCATCGCGCTCGGCGAGGATAACGGGCTGATCAAAACCGTGTTTGATGCCAAAACCGGCCAGCTCCTCGGCGCGCATATGGTTGGGGCGGAGGTCACCGAACTCATTCAGGGCTATGTCGTGGCGATGAACCTCGAGACCACCGAGGAAGACCTGATGCACACGATCTTCCCGCACCCCACGCTCTCGGAAATGATGAAGGAGAGCGTGCTCGATGCTTATGGGAAAGTGCTGAATGCGTGAGGGAGCAGGGCTTGTTCGGCTTTCTGCGTCGCTTCAGGATCGATTTGCGTTCAGCTTGATCGACTCAATCATCGCGTTCTCGCTGTGGTTCGCGATTGCCCAGACAACTTGCCCTTCGATGTTTGTACTCGTTTGGGGGCACAATTCTCCGCCCCCAATCTGCAACACCTACGAGCCTCGTGTTCTCACGTTGTGGTTTGGCTTACTTGGACTCTCTGTTGCCCTCCATCGCGTATATGGCGGCTCAATTGGCAAATTGATCCTTGGGTTTCGTACAGTCACGCTGGAAGGAGAAAAACCCAGTTGGAAACAGGCGGCAGGGCGAAGCTACATTTTGTTTGCGATTGGGCTACTTGTTTTCCGATCCGGCTCAACGATTACGATTGGCATTGGCCTTGCCGCTTGGATCGCTCTTGCGCTGGGCTTGTTTTCGGCAACCGAAAAGGATCAACGGTCAGAACTCGAAAAATTCATAGGCATTGTGACCGTCAAAAAGCGCGATCTTGTTGATTTCAACAGGGCTCAGGCTTCGGAGTAAGAATAATGTTCGGCTACCCCATCCTCCTCACTCTCCTGTTCGGCCTCATTGTTGGCTGGCTCGCGAAGAAAATCGTCGGCGGGCGGGGTGGCATCATCCGCAATCTCATTGTCGGGCTTGTGGGTGCGCTGGTCGGTCACTGGATTTTTACCTGGGCGGGCATCCGGCTCGGTGGACCGTGGATCACGAGCTTCCTCGCGGCTGTGTTCGGCGGTGTCATTGTGATCAGCGTGAGCCGCTTTCTCAGTCGCTAGCTCCACTGTCATTCCCGACCGAGCGTTCCGAGGGGCGGGAAACCATCTTCCAGCTTTAGAAATATGGATTCCCGCCCGGTGCTGCGCACCGTCGGGAATGACACCGGGGTGACTGAACTGAGATACAAGCAGAACACCCATTCCATTCGCGCGGCTTGCCGATTTGGCAGCAAAAGCCTAGTTCTCCGCCTATCCTTCTGTCTCAGCCCCCGGGACCCGCATGGCCACGATCGACCTTCTGAACAACGATCCGCGCAAGAAAACGGAGAGTGGCGCGCGCCACCCCGAGAAAGCGCATCGGCCGGATAACCCCATCCAGCGCAAGCCGGACTGGATCCGCGTGAAGGCGCCGGGTTCGCCGGGCTGGAAAGAGACGCACAAGATCGTCAAGGAGAACGGCCTTGTCACGGTGTGCGAGGAAGCGGGCTGCCCGAATATCGGCGAGTGCTGGGAGAAAAAGCACGCGACCTTCATGATCATGGGCGACACCTGCACGCGCGCCTGCGCCTTCTGCAACGTGAAAACCGGCATGCCTCAGCCGCTCGACCCGAACGAGCCGGAATACGTGGCGACTGCCACCGCGAAGCTCGGACTTGAGCATGTGGTGATCACCTCGGTCGACCGCGATGATCTCGATGATGGCGGCGCCGAGCATTTCGCGCAAACCATCCGCGCGATCCGCCGGGCTTCGCCCAAAACCACGATCGAAATCCTGACGCCAGATTTCCTGCGCAAACCCGGTGCGCTCGAAGTGGTGGTGAAGGCCAAGCCGGATGTGTTCAACCACAACCTCGAAACCGTGGCCTCAAATTATCTGAAGGTGCGCCCCGGTGCGCGCTACTTCCATTCAATCCGCCTGTTGCAGCAGGTGAAGGAGCTCGACAGCTCGATTTTCACCAAATCCGGCATCATGGTCGGCCTCGGTGAAGAGCGGAACGAAGTGCTGCAATTGATGGACGATCTGCGCTCGGCCGAGGTCGATTTCATCACCATCGGGCAATATCTCCAGCCCTCGAAAAAGCATCACGCGATCATCAAATTCATCACACCCGATGAGTTCAAGGCCTACGAGACCATCGCCTATACCAAGGGTTTTCTGATGGTGTCGTCGAGCCCGCTCACGCGCTCCTCGCACCATGCGGGCGAGGATTTCGCGAAACTCAGGGCCAATCGAGCCGCGCAAAGCGGCTGATCCCCCATGCAGCGCGTCTTGGTTGTCGGCGGTCCGGGTTCGGGTAAATCCACATTCGCGCATCGGCTTGGCGCTGTGGCGAACCTCCCGGTTGTTTCGCTTGACGCGCTGTTCTGGCAACCCGGTTGGCAGGAGAGCCGTCGGGATGAATTCCAGATCAAGCTCGAAGGCGTTATCAGCGAGCCGCAATGGATTATCGACGGGAACTACCTCACGTCGACCGGTGCGCCGCAACTCGCGCTGGCTGATACGATCTATTGGCTCGATTTACCCGTTCTGCCCAGGATGATCGGGATTTTCAATCGCACCCGGCGCTATTCTGGCCAGTCGCGGCCGGAAATGACACCAGGGTGCCCCGAGCGGTTCGACTGGTCCTTCGTAAAATACGCTCTGCGCTATTCCCGCGACCAACGCCCCAAGCTGGTCGCCGTGCTCAAGAAACTGCGGCCGGATCAGCGCCTCGTGCGCTTTACCAAAAGGCGTGAAACCGATCGGCATCTTTTCGGTTTGGCCATGATGCGTTTCAACCAAGCCACGTTGGAGAGGGACGCCGATCTTGCCCCGCTTTGAAACCACAAGGCTGGTGCGGCACGCTCCGCAAGTGATGTTTGATCTCGTCGCCGATATCGAGCGCTATCCCGAATTCGTGCCGATGTGCGAGAGCCTCGCGATCCGCCGTCGTAGCGTTGACGATAGCGGCGATACCGTTCTCACCGCCGATATGGCGATAGGCTACAAGATGATCCGCGAGATCTTCACGACACGCGTCGTGCTCGCGGATGGCGGAGAGGGGCAACCGCCCCGAATTCTCGTGAGCTATATCGATGGGCCGTTCCGGCATCTTGAGAACCGCTGGACTTTTATGCCTTCTGAAACGGGAAACGGCTGCAAGGTGTTGTTTTACATCGATTATGAGTTCAAAAGCCGCACGTTTCAGATACTCGCCGGCGCGGTGTTCGAGAAAGTCTTCCGCAAGATGGCCGAAGCGTTTGAGGCGCGCGCCGATGCTTTGGCGCGACGTCAGGCAGTTTGAACGCCGGCGCGCTCTGCCAAATCGAGTAACATCAGCAAGGCATCGCGTGTTGCTGCGCGACGAATGCCTGCGCGTCCCAGAGATGGATCATAGCGACGCTCGATACGGTTGAGCGCGCCCGTGCGCGATACGGCGGCAAGATGCACCAGGCCCACCGGCTTTGTGGCCGATCCACCACCCGGTCCGGCAATCCCGGTGATCGCTACCGCGAGCCCGGCGCCGGAGGCTTTCAACGCGCCCTCAGCCATCATGGCGGCGACCTCGGCTGAGACGGCGCCAACACGCTCAATGAGTGTTGCGGGGACACCAAGCATCGCGGTTTTTGCGGCATTCGAATACGTGACAAAGCCGCGATCCACGACATCGGATGAGCCGGCGATCGAGGTCAAAGCCGCCACGACCATCCCGCCGGTGCAGCTCTCGGCGGTGGCGATGGTGAGGCCTGAGGCGCGCGCTGCATCAAGCACGGCGCGGGACAAAACGGGCAGGGAGGCGGGATTTTTCATTCCGCAGTTTCAGCTTGAAAACGCCACCGTGGCAACCGCCATCGCAGCGATGCCTTCCTTGCGTCCGGTGAACCCAAGTTTCTCGTTCGTTGTCGCCTTCACACCCACGGCATCCGGCAAAAGGCCGAGAACTTCGCCGATCTTTGCGGCGATCGCAGCGCGATGCGGGCCAATTTTCGGTTCTTCGCACACGATCGTGCCATCGACATGGACGATGCGTCCGCCCTTGGCTTCGACGCGCGCGCGGGCATCGGCAAGAAACAGCTTGGAGGGCGCTCCTTTCCATTTCGGATCGGAAGGCGGGAAATGCTGACCGATATCGCCATCGCCAATGGTTCCGAGCAAAGCATCGGTGAGGGCATGGAGCAGCGGGTCAGCATCGGAATGCCCCAGCAGCGCGCGCTCATGGGGGATGGCGACGCCACCAAGCGTCACATGATGACCCTCAGTAAAGGCATGGACATCGTAGCCAAGGCCGGTGCGGGTGATGAACCCGACGCGCGGCTGAAGCTCGGCCTCCGCGCGGGCGAGATCGGCCTCAAGCGTAATCTTGAACAGAGCTGGGTCACCCTCGAAGCTGGTCACGCGCTGGCCATGTGCAGCCGCAAGGCTGGCATCATCGGTGAAATCATGCCGTTCACTTTCGGCCATCGCCCGGTGCGCCGCGAGAATCGGACCGAAACGGAAGGCTTGTGGCGTCTGCACAATCCGCAAGGTCGAGCGATCCGGATTGCCAGTGAGAGCGCCGCCAGCATCCAAAGTCGCGACCGTATCCGCGAGAGGCAGAACCGGGATCGCCGCGCCGCTGGTTGAAGCGGCAAGGACAGCCCTGAGAACCACAACCTCGCTCAGCATTGGTCTCGCGGCATCATGGATCAGCACGATCCCATGATCGGGGAAGGTCGCCCCGGCCAAAAATTCGAGGCCGTTGCGCACGGATTGCTGGCGCGTGAAACCGCCCGGCGCACGGAAAATCTGGCCAGCCGGAGCACCACTGCGCGCGACAGCATCGGCATAGGCCTCATGATCATCAGGGTGAGCGACAACCAGGATCGGACCGATCGCGGCGATGGCCGCAGCACGGGCCAGAAGATGCGAGAGAACCGGCTTGCCTGCCGCGACACGATACTGCTTGGGCGCACCGCCCAGCCGCGTTCCTCGACCAGCTGCTACGATGATCAGGGCTGCCTTCGACATCGCGCCTTGTTCTCCCGTTCCCAATGCTCGGGGGTTTCAACGGGTGGGCTGGCTTTGTCAATCGCGCATGGGGGTGATTTCTGACGCGCTCTTGTCGCTGATGGTCTTTCCGCTTATCCCGAGCTCGGGATCAAACACGGTAGTGTCGACGAAAGATCTATAAATAATCATATCGCCGAAATTTTAGGCAGAATGAGCACGATGCGCGCACCCATCACGATTGGCAGGCATGAGCTTCAGGGTCGCGCCGTCCTTGCGCCGATGTCTGGCGTGACAGATCACGTGTTTCGTCAGATCGCCGAGGAGTTTGGCGCGGGTATGGTGGTGAGCGAAATGGTCGCAGCCGACCAGCTCGCCGCTGGGGATGAAGAGGCCCGTCTCAGGGCAGAGGGCAGGGGGCTGCGCCTGCATGTCGTGCAGCTTGCCGGCTGTGAAGCGCGTGCGATGGATGAAGGCGCGCGCGTCGCAGAGGCCTCCGGGGCGGATGTCATTGACATCAATATGGGTTGTCCGGCCAAGAAAGTGACGAATGGTTGGTCGGGCTCCGCGTTGATGCGCGATCTCGATCACGCGGAACGCCTTATTGCCGCTGTGCGCGGGGCTGTTTCGGTGCCTGTCACGTTGAAAATGCGTCTCGGATGGGATCATGACAATCTAAACGCTCCGGAGCTTGCGAAGCGGGCCGAGGCGAACGGATTGTCTCTGATCACGGTACATGGCCGCACACGCCAACAATTCTACAAAGGCAAAGCAGATTGGGCGGCGATAGCAGCTGTGAGGGCCGCGACTTCGCTTCCCCTGCTTGTCAACGGCGATATTGAAACGCCAGATGAGGCGCGCGCGGCACTCGCAGCATCGCAGGCGGATGGCGTCATGATCGGGCGCGCAGCTCTGGGACGGCCTTGGCTCGTGGGTGAGATCGCCCGGGCGCTTGAGGGCTGGGAGCAAAGCTCGATAGAACCGGTTTTGATGGCTGAGGCTGCAATCCGTCATTATCGCGGCATTCTCGACGCTTTCGGCCTGAACCAGGGCATTCGCCATGCGCGCAAGCATGTCGCGGCCTATGCCGATGAGGCCATGCGGCGAGGAGCGGTGATTTCACCGGAATTGCGGGCACAAATGCTGGTTTCCGAGGATTTTGAGGCCGTCATTGGCTTCTTGCAGGACGCATTCTCAAACACTTCGGCGCATAGAATTGCCCGGCAGGAGGCAGCCTGATGAGCATGCGCAACCTGATTGACGCGGTGCCGATGCCGGTGATCGAGGTCGATAGCAAGAATCGCATTCGTTCGGCCAACACTGCAGCAGAGCAATTCCTGGGTGCTGGGCGAGAGAAGTTGCGCGAACGGACTTTGCCGGAATGGCTGCCGCCTGGTTCGCCTTTGCTGCTGCTGGTCGATCACGTGCGCGCACATGGGGGATCGGTCACGGAATACGGGATCGATCTCTCAACCGGACGCACCAAAGCGGATCAGCTTGTTGATGTTTATGCCGCGCCGCTGAGCGAAAACTCGGGAGATATGGTGCTCGTTGTGCAGCCGCGCGCCATTATGGACAAGATGAACCGGCATTTCACGCATCGGGATTCCGCCCGCTCCGTGGGTGCCATGGCCTCCATGCTGGCGCATGAAATCAAGAATCCGCTCTCCGGCATCCGTGGCGCCGCGCAACTGATCGAAACGTCGCTGCCCGAGGCAGAAAAGCCGCTTTCGGTGCTGATCCGCTCGGAAGTGGACCGGATCGTGAGGCTGGTTGAACGCTTCGAGGTGTTTTCCGATGGCCGCCCCTTGCCGCTTTCGCCAGTGAATATCCATGAAGTGCTTGATCACGTCATTCGTCTCGCGCAGAGCGGTTTCGGGGCGCAAATCGCGTTCCGGCCGGATTTCGACCCGTCTTTGCCGACGATTGCCGCCAACCGGGATCGGCTCGTTCAGGCCGTCCTCAATCTCGTGAAAAACGCCGCCGAGGCCATCGGACCCAACACTCCAAAAGGCCGGATTCAACTCACAACCGCCTTCCGGCCCGGCGTTTCAGTGACCGTGCCGACGACAGGGCGACGCGTCTCTCTGCCTTTCGAAGTGTGCGTGATCGACAACGGCCCGGGAATCCCCGACAATCTCATGCCTCACCTTTTCGAACCCTTCGTCACGAGCAAGGCGACCGGAACTGGCCTCGGTCTTGCTTTGGTAGCGAAAGTGGTCAGCGATCATGGTGGTGTGGTCGAATGCGAACGGATCAAGGGTCACACCGTGTTCCGCATGCTTTTCCCGCTCCGTCAGGATCGGGATTGATCGAAAAGAGCAGCACGAGTGCTGGGGCAACCTTGCACTCATTGGCGGAGCGGCAATGCAGCCGCGCCGGGAAGCATGAAGAAGCGAGGGCCTGAACGCGATGGCGCGGACGATCCTTGTGGCGGATGACGATCTGGCAATCCGGACCGTTGTCAGCCAGGCGCTCACCCGGGCAGGGTATGATGTCAGAGCGACGGGCAGTGCGAATATCCTGTCGCGCTGGGTCGAAGCTGGCGATGGTGATCTCGTCATCACCGATGTTGTCATGCCCGACGAGAACATCTTTGAAGTCTTGCCGCGCATGAAAGAGGCACGCCCGCAATTGCCAATCGTGGTGATGAGCGCGCAAAACACATTCATGACCGCGATCCGCGCTTCGGAGCGCGGGGCTTACGAATATCTGCCGAAACCCTTCGATCTCGACCAACTGATCCGGATTGTCGGCCGCGCCCTGGCTGGAACCGAAGCACGGGAAGCCGCGCCTTCTGCTCCGCCTGTTCCGGCGCCGGGTACAAAACCCGCAGGCGAAGAGATCCCACTCGTCGGGCGCTCAGGGGCGATGCAGGATGTCTACCGCGTTCTCGCGCGGCTGATGAACACCGATCTCACTGTGCTGATCACGGGTGAGAGTGGCACGGGCAAAGAGCTCGTCGCGCGTGCGCTCCATGATTTTGGGCGGCGTCGCAAAGGACCTTT
>JBOFZC010000195.1:0-8916 GCA_051654985.1 Rhabdaerophilum sp. | reverse complement strand
GTGCTCGAAAATCAGGGCGGCGCGAATTTCTTCGGCGAGCCTGCGCTCGACCTGATGGATTTCATGAAGACTGACGAAGACGGCAAGGGCCATATCAATGTGCTCGCCGCCGATAAATTGATGAAATCGCCGCGGCTCTATTCGACCTTCCTGCTCTGGATGCTCTCGGAGCTGTTCGAGGCGCTACCGGAAGTCGGCGACCCCGAAAAACCCAAGCTCGTCTTCTTCTTCGATGAAGCACATCTCTTGTTCGATAACGCGCCACCGGCTCTGCTTGAGGCGATTGAGCAGGTTGTGCGCCTGATCCGCTCGAAGGGCGTGGGCGTTTATTTCGTAACGCAAAACCCGCTCGACGTGCCGGATAAAGTCGGCGCGCAGCTCGGCAATCGCGTGCAGCATGCGCTGCGTGCCTTCACCCCACGCGAGCAGAAGGCGGTGAAGGCGGCGGCGGAAACCTTCCGCCCCAACCCGAAATTCAAGACCGCCGAGGTGATCACCAATCTCGGCGTCGGCGAGGCGCTGGTTTCGGTGCTTGAAGGCAAGGGCGCGCCCTCGATTGTGGAGCGCACGCTCATCGCCCCGCCGGGTGGGCGTGTCGGTCCGATCACGCCGCAGGAGCGTGCGGCTTTGATGAAGGACAGTGCTTTCCGCAACAAATACACCGAGACGCTCGACCGCGAGAGCGCGTTCGAGATGCTGGCGAGCCGAGCCGAAACTGCGGCGAAGGAAGCCGAGGGTTCTGGCGGAATCGGCGGCATGTTGGGCGGGCTTTTCGGTGGCGGCTCTGCACCAGCTCCGGCCGGGCGCGGACGCGCGGCAGGGCGTGCTCCGCAGAGCATGGCCGAGAAAATCGCAAGCTCGGCGGCACGCTCGGTGGCGTCATCGGTGGGTCGGCAAATCGGCACGGCGATTGTGCGCGGCGTGCTCGGCAGTTTGCTGGGAGGGCGGCGCTAACGCGCCCCCTCAATGCACCGTCATGTCGATTTCATAGCGGCGGGTTTCGCCGTCTGAATAGACAACGATGAACGTGAACTTGTCCTTGCCCTTGAAGCCCGGGCTCGCGACATAGACCACGCGCAGGCCGTCAACTTTCCGGTCATCGCATTTGGCATAGGCGCCGGTGAATTCCGAGAAACCCTGATGCTGGCTGCCGGTCAGGAGGCCGTTTTTCGGCGCTTGTGAGATCACAAGTTTGCTCTCGCCCTTCGATTTGCAATCCATGTCGATATGCGTCGCGAAGACGAGTTCAATCGGTTGTGTTCCGACCGCCGCGCGTTGCCATTTGTGGCGCTGGTTCTGTGCTTCAGCCTGGCCTGCGAAAGCGAGGATGGCGAAAAACGTGAGAAAACGGATCATGACAAAATTCTCCTGAAAGTCATGTCACTAGATTGGCGTTTAGCGCCAGACGGTCATTTCGACGTCATAGACGTCGGCTTTTCCGTCGTAATAGATGATCGCGAAGGTAAAGCGATCTGTTCCCTGAAAGCCTGGTTTGGCCCGGTAGAGCGCGTAAGTCGCTTTCGATTTCTTGTCGTTGCAGACCTTGCGCGGATTGTTGGGCCCGAAACTGGAATAGCGCTCGCGGAACTCTTCCGTGACGCTGCCATTCTTCGGTGCGCGGATGATCGCGACGCGCGCCATTTCATAGGGCTCGCAATTGCGATCGAGGCTCAGACCCGATCGCAATTCGATTTCCTGATCGGCGACGGCGGTAAGTTTGAGCTGCTCATTGCTGCTCTTGCGTTTCTGTTGCGCGCATGCCGGCGTCGAGGCCACAATCAGACCGAGAATGAGGGTGGACAAACCCATCCCGAGGCGTGTTGAAAGCATGTCAAGAGTCCCCCGATTTCCCGAGACAGCAGAAGCCAAAAAAAGCCGCCTCTGTCCAGCCTGAGCCTCGATCATCTTGCTTGCGCCCTTCTTCACCGGTTTTGCCATTGGCGGTTCCCTGATCATCGCGATCGGGGCGCAGAACGCTTTCGTGCTGCGCCAGGGTATCAAGCGCGAGCATGTTTTTGCGGTGGCCCTGTTCTGCGCTGTGTCCGATGCGGCGCTGATCGCTTTGGGGGTGGCCGGGCTTGGCCTTCTGATTCAGCGAGTGCCCGTTCTGCTGGTAAGTGTAACGATTTTCGGCATTCTGTTTCTGGTTTGGTATGGCTTCAAGGCGGCGCGGCGCGCGGCTTTTCCCTCAGCGATGGAGATTGGCGCTGGCGGGCCGATCCCGTTGAAAGCAGCGCTGACGGCCTGTGCCGCTTTCACCTTTCTCAACCCGCATGTCTGGCTGGATACGGTGATCTTGGTGGGGAGCCTCGCGGCACCCTATTCGGGCGAGGCGCGCTGGGCCTACGGCATAGGTGCGGCGAGCGCCTCGTTCGCGTGGTTCTTCAGCCTCGCCTATGGCGCGCGAGCGCTGACCCCTTTGTTTGCGAAGCCAGTATCCTGGCGCGTTCTTGATGCATTCATTGCATGCATCATGTTCGCGATTGCCGCGAAGCTCGCGCTGTGGATGATGGGCGGGTAAAGCATTTTCAAGCGAAGTGGTCACCGGTTCGCGTGAAGAAAATGCGACAAGAAAAAAGACTCCCCCGAAAAGGAATCCTCCATGTCTCTCCCCGCTGTTCTGTCGCGCCTCGATTCTATGCAGGAGGCGAGCTTGCAGCGCCTCTTCGCGCTGCTGGCCATCCCCTCGATCTCGACCGACCCGGCCTACAAGGCCGATGTCGCGCGCGGCGCTGCGCATCTTGTGGCGGATTTGCAGTCGCTCGGGTTTGAGGCTGCTGCGCGGGAAACGCCGGGACATCCAGTGGTGGTGGGGCATCGGCGCAGACCGGGCAAGCCGCATGTCCTGTTCTATGGCCATTACGATGTGCAACCGGTCGATCCGCTTGAATTGTGGACACACCCGCCCTTCGAACCCTCGGTTCAAGAGATCGAGCCGGGACGCAAGGCGATCGTCGCGCGCGGTGCCTGCGACGACAAGGGCCAGGTGATGACCTTTCTCGAGGCCTGCCGTGCGATCATCGCCGAGACGGGCGATCTGCCGATTTCGCTCACCGTGATGATCGAGGGGGAGGAAGAGAACGGCTCGATCAACCTGCCGGCTTTCCTGGAAGCGAATGCCGCCGAGTTCAAGGCGGATGTCTGCCTCGTTTGCGATACCGGTATGTGGGACCGCAACACGCCGCAGATCACGTCGTCGCTGCGCGGGCTGCTTTACGAGGAAATCATCGTGCGCGCCGCGGATCGTGATCTGCATTCCGGTCATTTCGGCGGCACGGCACAGAACCCGATCCATATTCTCGCGCGCATCGTCGCCGCGATGCATGACGCGAACGGGCGGATCGCCATCCCGAATTTCTACGACGGCGTGCATGAGACGGGCGACAATCGCAAAGCCTCGTGGAATGCGCTTGGCCTCACCGAGGCGGATTATCTTGGTACGATCGGTCTGAAATACGCCGCAGGCGAGAAGGACCGCACGCTGGTCGAGAAGATCCAGGCACGCCCGACATGCGATGTGAATGGCATCTGGTCGGGCTATACGGGGCAGGGCACGAAAACCGTGATCGCTGGCGAGGCCCGCGCGAAAATTTCGTTCCGCCTCGTGCACGACCAAGACCCCAAAGCGATCCAGAAGAATTTCCGCGAGTATGTCCGCACGATGATCCCGCCGGATTGCTCGGTCGAGTTCATCGGCTACAAGGGCAGCCGCGCGGTGCAGGTGAGCGAGGACAGCGCCGACCTGCGCCTTGCGGTGCAGGCCTTGCGCGACGAATGGGGGCGCGAACCCGTGGTGCTCGGGCATGGCGGCTCTATCCCGATCGTCGGGGATTTCAAACGCGTGCTCGGGCTCGATGCTCTGCTGATTGGTTACGGTCTCGACGACGATCGCATCCATTCGCCAAACGAGAAATACGATCTGCAAAGCTTCTATCGCGGGCAACGCAGTTGGGCGCGGATCATCGAGGCGCTGTCGAAACGCTGATCAAGGCGCGTGATGTTCCCATGATTTCTTCGAATGCGGGCTGCAAGTCAGTCCGCAGACGTTGACCTCGTCGCTTGCTCTCTATCGAATGGCAGAAAATTTTTCTGCGGGAGAGCGCAATGGCTTGGTCGGAAACCTGGACCTTTTTCGAGGGCAAATGGCATCACGGCAATCCGCCGCTGATGGGGCCGCGGAGCCATGCGTTCTGGTTGGCTTCCACGGTTTTCGATGGCGCGCGCGTGTTCGAGGGTGTGGCACCCGATCTCGACCGGCACGCCGAGCGTCTCGTGCGCTCGGCTTCCAACCTCGGCATGAAGGCGAAGACAACGGCTGAGGAAATCATGGCACTCACGGCAGAGGGTGTGAAGAAGTTCGCACCCGGCACCGCGCTTTATGTGAAACCGATGGTCTGGGCGGAAGGCGAGGGACCCTCGACCATCTTGCCCGATCCGGAGGATTGCCGCTTCGCTTTGTGCCTCTTCGAGGCTCCCATGCCAGAACCCAAAGCGACGTCTCTCACCCTTTCGCCCTTTCGTCGCCCGTCCATCGAATGCATGCCGACCGATGCGAAAGCCGGGTGCCTCTACCCGAACAATGCGCGCTGCCTCTCGGAGGCAAAATCACGCGGCTTCGACAATTGCCTGGTGCGCGACATGCTCGGCAATATCGCGGAAACGGCGACAGCCAACATTTTCATGGTGAAGGATGGCGTGGCCTTCACACCGGCACCGAATGGCTCGTTCCTCAACGGCATCACACGCCAGCGCGTGATCAACCTGCTGCGCTCAGATGGCGTTGACGTCGTGGAGAAGACCCTGACCTATAAGGATTTTGAAGGGGCTGACGAGGTTTTCTTCTCGGGGAACTATTCGAAAGTGATGCCGGTGACGGCTCTGGATGACACCAAGTTTCAGGCGGGGCCTGTTTATCGCAAGGCGCGGGAGCTTTACTGGGCCTTCGCGCATGATGTGTGAAAACGCTGTCGTGTCTCGTTTCGGGATTTTGCCACGATTGGGCCCTTATGCCTCCATCAATCGCGGTGCTTTATCGATGCCAGAATGGAATTCGCGTCGGCATGCCCCCGAGACGCTCGGCGTGGTTCCTTCGAAGGTTCGAGACCCCTTCAGGCAAGGCCGCAGCAACACTGCGGCCTTGTTGTTTGACGAGGCTCGCCCCGCGGATCAATGACCGCGCTTTTTCAGCCAATCGCGCATCTGGGCGATTTCCCTTTCCTGCGCTGCGATGATCTCCTGAGCGAGCTTTTTCGTCTCAGGATCTTTGCCGTGCTGAAGGACGACCTTGGCCATGTCGATCGCGCCCTGATGGTGCGGGATCATGCCCTTGAGGAAATCGATATCCGCATCGCCTGAGAACTTGATGTCCATGTCCTTGTGCATCTTGTCATTCGCGGCGCGATAAGCCTTCGTTGAAGCCGGTTCGTTGCGCGTGGATGGGGCGCCGTGCGAGCCGTGGCCGGCATGCTGTGCGAGGGCAAAGCCGCCAGCCAGAACAACAACTCCAAAACCGGCGATCAGCAGGCGGCGCATGTTTCTTCCTTTCGTGAATCACACGGATCAGGGAGAAGGATAGGCCTCCTCCCTGATTCAGGAAAGCATAGATGCTCAGGCCTTTTTGATCGGGCAGGTTGAGATGCCCAGGATAGAATAGGCCGGGCAATTGCCGATCAGAGCCGTGAGAATGGGCACAACGCCAATCCAACCCACCCAGTTCCAGCCGGTCTGCGAGAAACCGATGGGGATCGCATAGGCGATGAGGACCAAACCGAAAACAATCCGCAGGATGCGGTCAACCGAACCCACATTGCGTGACATGATGATCTCCTTTTTCAATGATAAACACATGCGAAAATATGAATTTGTTTTGCGCGAGTCCTTGGGCTATCGCAAAGCACATTCGCGTGAACGTCCGCGGATTCGGGATGATGGCACGATGCGGAATTTCGGGATTTCTATCGTTTTCTCAGCAGCTCTAGTGGCTCCGGCATACGCTTGGACACCTCCTTCTGTGGGCATGCCTTGCCGGGCTCCGGCACGTTCGGTTGAGGTGAACTTGGTCGCTGGAAATTATCTCGGTGGTCGGGTCCAGAAGCATGGCATTGTGGATCGCAAGTCCTTCCAGGCCTGCTTTCGCGACATCGCGTCCTGTGAGAACTGGCTGGCCAAACGCGCGGGCGCTTTCCCGCTGCAGCCCGGCATCGCGACCTGCGTGCCGGTGCGTATCGGCGGGCGGAGCTGACTATCGCAGGGTGAGCTTCACGCGCGTGATTTTTGCGCAGAGCACGGCGATGCCGAAATAACCCGCTCCCCCGGCAATGGCCAGCACAGCGAGCTTCAGGAACGGGTGCAGGGCTGCGAGTGACGCGCCCGCGAAACGCTCGGACAGCATCAGGGCCGCGACGAGCCAAATCCCGGCGATCACCGCGATGGCCAGCGCAAAGCCAAGCTCAGAATCCGGCTGCATCTTCTTTTGCCGCCAGGCAAGGAAGGCGAGGATCGCCGCATTGGCGATCGCACCGACGGCAGTCGCAAAAGCCAGGCCTGCCGCGCCGTGGCTTTTCCAGAGCAACAATTTCAGGATCAGGTTGAGGCCGATCGCGCTCAGCGAGGCGTAGAGCGGAGTTTTCGTATCGCCCCGCGCATGGAAACTCGCAACGAGCGAGCGTATCGCGACAATCGCGGGCAGGCCGATCGCGTATGCCGCGAGCACGCCAGCGGCCGCGACGATGGCCGGTGCGCCAAACGCGCCGTAGCCAAAGAGCCCGCCAATGATCGCGTCCGGGATCATCACGAAGGCGATCGCGAAGGGTGTTGCAAGCAGCAACGAGATCGCGAGTGAGCGGTTCTGCGCCCGATGGGCGCCGGCCTCGTCTCCGCCGGCGATGCGCTTCGACATCTCCGGCAGCAATACGGTTCCCGCAGCGACACCAATCACTCCGATCGGAAGCTGATACAGCCGGTCAGCATAGTAAAGCGAGGAAGCGCCGCCTGCGGGCAAGAAGGTGACGAGGATCGTATCCGCGAGCATCGCGATCTGAACGCCGGCCGAGCCGATCACGGCCGGGCCGAAAGCGCGGAAGAACGCGCGCATATCGGCATCGAGCTTCGGTTTCGCGGGCAGGGCGATGAGGCCGGCGCGCTTGGCGGCGAAGAGCAGCAAGCCCGCTTCCAGAATACCCGCGATCAACACGCCCCACGCCGCGGCATGCGCCGCGCTGGCGAAGAAGCCTGCGAGCAGCAAAGTTGAGATCATCGCGAGGTTCAGGAGAACTGGTGCTGCGGCACCGGCCACGAAACGTCGCTCGGCATTGAGCACGCCAGTCCAGAGCACGACGAGCGTGATCAGCGCGAGATAGGGAAAGGTGAGGCGCGTGAGTTCGGTCGCCAACCGCAGGGTTTCACCTGTTGCCGCAAAACCGGGGGCAAGGAGGCGGATGAAAGCGGGCGTGAAGGCCATGACGGCGATCAACAGTACGCCCTGCGAGATCAGCACCAATGTCAGGATTTCACCCTGAAAGCGGCGGCTCGCGAGATCGTCGGCCTGTTCGCGCAAGCGGGAATACGCGGGCACAAAAGCCGAGGTGAAAGCCCCTTCGCCGAAAATCGCACGAAAATGATTGGGCAACCGGAAGGCGACCGCGAAGGCGTCCATCATCATGCCTGCGCCGAGAAGGCGCGCGAGCATGATGTCTCTCAGAAAGCCGGTGACGCGGGAGAGAAGCGTCCAGAGGCCAACCGAGAAAAACGCGCGAATCATGGGGTTGTGCGCGCTTTTGTTCGGGACGGGCGGGGTTTTGCGGGGGCGAGATCCACCGCCTCCGCGCCGATCTCCTCAGCGACGATGTAAAGCGGGCGTCGCTTCACCTCGGCGAAGATGCGGCCGATATATTCGCCGATAATCCCGAGAAAGACGAGCTGGATCCCGGAGAAAAACATCACCGAAACGACCAGCGTCGGGAAGCCTGGCACATCCGAGCCCCAGATCACCGTGCGCATCACCACGGTGATCGCGTAAGTGATCGCGAAGATCGAGATGCCGAGCCCGACATAAGTTGCCAGTTTCAACGGCAAAGTTGAGAACGAGGAGAGGCCATCAAGGGCAAAACGCGTGAGCTTGTGAATCCCCCATTTCGATTGGCCATGCAGACGGTCCTGCACCTCGAACGGGACACCGATCGATTTGAAACCGACCCAGGCGTAGAGGCCTTTCGAGAAGCGCGCGCGCTCGGGGAGTTTTCTCAACGCCTCGATCACTTTGCGGTCCATCAGGCGGAAATCGCCGGCCCCGGGAGGGAGCGGCACTTCGCCGAATTTCCGGAAGAGGCGGTAAAAGCGCTCTGTCATCCAGCGGCGCACGGGGCCATCCGTCGAGCGATCGACGCGCTGGCCGTATATCATCTCGTATCCCTCGCGCCAACGCGCGATGAAGTCTGCGAGGATTTCCGGCGGGTGCTGGAGATCGGCATCGATGATCGCGACGGCATCGCCGCGCACATGATCGAGGCCCGCCGCGAGACCGATCTCCTTGCCGAAATTGCGGCTGAAACGGATAGCCCTGAGGCGCGGTTCGCTTGCTGCAAGGCGGCGCAGGCGATCGGGTGTATCGTCGGTTGAGCCATCATCCACGAACAGGATTTCGAAAGAGGAGACCAGCCCTTCCAGCACGGGCACGAGGCGGGCCACCAGTTCGTCGATATTCTCGCCCTCATTGAAGGCAGGCACTATGACGGAAAGCTCGGGCGTTGCCGCCTTGCTCTGGCCCTCAATCACTGCCGTGTCGCGCATCAATGTCGTCCTCTCGCGCCTTGCAGATGGCTTTCGCGCGCCCTCACTGGTGGATAAAGGCTTGAAAGCCTGATCCGGGAGATGTTTCTGAACGATCCGCGCCATAACGTGAAGCCCTCTGGAACAAGT
>JBOFZC010000194.1:0-13350 GCA_051654985.1 Rhabdaerophilum sp. | reverse complement strand
GCGCGATGCTCGCTTCCAACGCGACGTCCTCGAAGGAAATCGGGGCGCTGCCCGGCTTCAGAGGCTTTGCGATCGCGTTCTGCGAGCGCAACTGCAATCGTTTGAATTCACCCTCAATATTGAGGGAACCGCTCGCCTCAATATGCGTCTCCAGCGAACGAAACACAAAACGTGGGATGTCGATATTCGTGGAACCAGGCTCACCGGCGAGCGTGAGAGATACCTCGTCAATCGTCAGGGCCGGGACACCGTAAGGTGTGAGATCGAGCACGCCACCGCCCAGCGCGATGCGCGCCATCACTGGACCAGATTTTTGACCGTCTCGAACGCCAGCATCGAGTTCAGCATTGAGGCGCAAATTGGGGTCGATCACCTTGAGCGGATAGCCAAACATCGAGGCCAGAGCCGCAACCGCGTTCCCTTCAGAGCGGACCGCGAGAGACTTCTTATTGTCGCCCGCCACCGGGCTCAGCGTGAGATTGAGACCGAGCGGGGACGTACCCGGATGTTCAGCACGACCAGGTTGGGCGCGATCGAGCTCGAGGCGGATCGTCTCACCCTCGCGACGAATGCGCAGCGACATGACATTGCCGATTTGGCTTTGAGAGCCGTCCGGATTTCGTCGGGCAATGGCGATTTCTGGAGCTTCAACCAAAGCGAGATTGGGGACATTCGCAATCATCTGCGTCATGCCGGCAATGCTGCCAAGCGCGTTCTGGATCAGCACGACAGCGTCGCGTTTGTCTTGGCCTGAGGGCAAGACGATTTGCAAGGATTTCAGGCTCAAACGGGTTGGATCAGGTGTGAGGCGGACAAGTGAGCCCGCAGTCAGCCCCAGTTCAAGACGACCGATTTCTACCGAAAGTCCTGCCCCTTGCTCCTGGACAGTGAGACCGCTCAGCGAGAAAACCGGTTCACTGCCATCAAATCCGAGAGCGGCTTTTTCGAGTGCGATACTCGCGCCAGGCCCCGCCGCTTCGCCAATGGCCGCAAGCACACGATCCCGCAGGAAGGTGGAATTCTCATTGCCTTGAAAGTGCCAGTAGGCGAAACCGAGCAGACCCGCCATTCCAACGGCAAGCGACAAGAAGGTGGCAATGCAGAAGCGCAGCACACGTCGCCTCGTTTTTCGGCGAGGTGCACGGTTGAGCAATGCATGAACCTCACTCCCTTCCGCCAAAATCTCTCCTTTCGAAACGGCCACAATTCACTCGGCGTTTTCGATTCGCACCGGCATCATCTCGATTTTGGTAGCACAGGTCGTGCACCGAAGCGCGTGCGGCTTCGCGCGCCGCACAGCCATCTGCCCCATGATCACGGCAGGGAAAAGGCAGCCGGCAAAAGCCTCGAGCACCTCTGGCCAAGGCCGAGTTCTCGCCCCATGTTCCGCCCAAGCCTGACCCATTGGGCAACACGTCCTCCCCTGCTTCAGAAGGAATTTTTGACCATGACCGATACGCCGCTCGCCGCCGGAATGGCCGCCCCCGCATTCAGCCTTCCCGGCGATGGTGATA
This sequence comes from Rhabdaerophilum sp., assembly GCA_051654985.1. Lineage (GTDB taxonomy): Bacteria > Pseudomonadota > Alphaproteobacteria > Rhizobiales > Beijerinckiaceae > Rhabdaerophilum. Next base: position 11,836 of record JBOFZC010000194.1, on the reverse strand, counting down.
AAATCCGTGCCCTCTCGGATTTTGCGGGAAAAAAGCTCGTACTCTATTTTTATCCCAAAGATGACACCTCGGGCTGCACGCAGGAAGCCAAGGATTTCAATGCTCTGCGCGACGAATTCGCCAATGCCGGCACCGCCATCATGGGCGTGTCACCCGACAGCGTCGCAAGCCACGGCAAGTTCAAGAAGAAGTACGATCTCGGTTTCGATCTCGCCTCGGATGAGTCGAAAGAGATGCTCATGGCGTATGGCGTCTGGGCCGAAAAGAGCATGTATGGCCGCAAATACATGGGCGTGGAACGCACGACCTTCTTGATCGATGCAAGCGGCAAGATCGCCCACATCTGGAACAAGGTGAAGGTTCCTGGCCATGCCGAGGACGTGCTGGCAGCGACCAAAAGTCTCTGAAAACAGACTCTAATTCAGTCACATACCTGATATCGAGCGGAGAACTTTAGGCGCGCATTAACCTTACCCGTTTATGACTGAGAGCAGCATATGTCTGGGTTCGGAGCGTCGCGTTTCATGGTTTTCCGCGCACCTTCTACACAACCGCTTGCCAATACGAGCGCGCAATTCGCTCTTGTGGTGCGTCGCGGCGGCTCTTGGAGCACAATAGAGATCGGCAGCTGGGCGCTGGGCGGAACGGTCGTCCTTGCCTTGTTTTTGCTCGCAGGTGCCATGGTCGGCAGTTTTTACAATCTCTTCCGCGATGAAGCGGTGCAGGCCATCGCCGCCGGAGACAAGCGGGATATGCGCGCTTATGAAGAGCGCATCGCTGAATTGCGCAACCGGATCGACCGGATGACCACGCGGCAGATCGCCAATCAGGATACGATCGAGGATCGTGTCGCCGAACTCGTGGCACGCCAAGCTGAGCTTGAGGCGCGTTATCTCCTGGTTTCTGATCTCGAATCGCGGGCCAACATGGCCGGGCTTTCTGCCTCTCGCGAGCCGGTGACGACGAGTTCTGTCACGCCCGCCCCATCGAAAGTTCCGGCTTTTGAAGCGCGCTTCCCGCTGCCGCCGGCGATGGGTGGACCCAACGAGCGTCGGCGCGATCTCGATCGTCCAGTTCCGCTCGACAATCCAGTTGAAGCGACCGCGCCCAGCGCCTTCCAGCCGATTGCGCCGAAATCTGGCCCTCGTCCATTCGAAGAACTCAATATGCGCGGCGCGATCAAGGATGTCGTGGGACAGATCGACCGCCGCACGCGCATCATGGAAGACACGCAGATCGAAACGATGCGCCAGCTCGCTGATGGCGCGAGTCGCGCTGCCGAACAGCACCGCAAGGTGATTGCCGCAACCGGCCTATCGCTCAGCCGATTCGGCAAGGCTGAATTGGCGGCGGCTCCTGCCGCGCCCTCCCCCGTCTTTGCGCTTCGGGATGTTTCTCCCCACGCGCAATCCGAGAACGCGATGGGCGGGCCGTTGCTCTCGCCGCATGCCGTGAGCGCCAGCCGTTTTGAGGAAGCGATGATCCGCGCGGACCGTGCCATCACTCAGGCGAGTTTAACTCGCCATGTCATGGGCCGCCTGCCGCTGGCTCGACCTCTGCCGGCCGAACACGACATCACCTCGTCTTTCGGCACGAGAATCGACCCGTTCACGCGCGGTTTTGCCATGCATTCCGGCATTGATTTTCGTGCCCAGACCGGCACGCCCGTGCGTGCCACAGCACCCGGCAAGGTGATCGAAGCTGGACCAAATGGTGGCTATGGCCGCATGGTCGAGATTGATCATGGCCACGGGATTTCAACGCGTTACGCGCATCTCTCGTCAATTGCCGTGAGTGAAGGCGACACGATCCGCAAGGGGCAGATCATTGGTGCCGTGGGCTCAACCGGGCGTTCGACTGGCCCGCATCTGCATTATGAGATCCGCATTGACGAAGATGCCAGCGACCCCATGCGCTTCCTACGCGCACAGAGACTGGCGCGGGATTAAGCCAGCTCAATCAATATCATCCACCGCAATCGGCTCGCCGCCGGTGATCTTGTGCTTCAGCGCCGCCTCGATGAACGGATCGAGCGCGCCGTCGAGCACGGCCTGCGGATCGGTGGAGGTGATACCCGTGCGCAAATCTTTCACGAGCTGATAGGGTTGCAGCACGTAGGAACGGATCTGGTGGCCCCAGCCGATATCGGTTTTCGCCGCCTGCTCGGCCTGCGCGATGGCTTCGCGCTTGCGCAACTCCGCCTCGTAAAGCCGGGCGCGAAGCATTTTCCAAGCGAGTTCGCGGTTCTGGTGCTGTGAGCGGCTGGTTTGGCTCATCACCATCAATCCGGTCGGGATATGCACGAGACGCACCGCGCTCTCGACCTTGTTGACGTTCTGCCCGCCTGCACCCTGCGCGCGCATCAGATCGATGCGAACATCGCTTTCTTTCAGATCGATCTGGATGGAATCATCGACCACGGGATAGATCGTCACACTCGCGAACGAGGTGTGGCGGCGAGCATTTGAGTCATATGGGCTGATACGCACGAGCCTGTGAACGCCGGCCTCGGTTTTGGCCCAGCCATAGGCGTTGCGCCCCTTAAGCATCAGCGTTGCAGACTTGATGCCGGCTTCTTCGCCATCCGACATTTCGATCACATCGACCTTGAACCCTGAAACTTCCGCCCAGCGCATATACATGCGCATCAACATGGAAGCCCAATCCTGGCTCTCGGTACCGCCCGCGCCGGAATGCACTTCGATATAGGTGTCGTTCGAATCCGCCTCGCCCGAGAGCAGAACTTCCATCTGCAATTTCTCGGAGCTCTCAGCGAGAGCCCTGATCAGGGCCTCACCTTCGCCGATCGTGCTTTCATCATCCTCGGCCTCGCCGAGTTCGATCAGGGTGGTCGCATCATCAAGATCGCGCTCCAGCTTTTTCACGAGATTGACTCGGTAATCGAGATCGGTGCGCTCGCGCATAATTTTCTGTGCGGCCTGGGCATCGTTCCAGAAATCCGGCTCTTCGGAGCGCGCATTGAGGTCGGCGAGCTTTTTGAGCGCCCTGTCCCAATCCAGATGCTTTTTCAGCAGGCCAACGGACTGTCTGATCGCTTCGACCATCTCTTCGATTTCGGCACGCATGAAATTTGGTCCTGAAAGTGCCTCGTTGAAAGCGGGCACAGAAAATCTAGGCCCGGATAAACTGCCGGGCCGAAGCTGTAAACAAAGATGGGAGGTTAATACAATCCGCCGGTCGACGTGCCGATGGAGCCGCCACCAGGGATCACGACGCCGCGCGCTGTCGCCTCGCCGAAGGAGTAGCTCTCGGGAGGCGCGGTATTCGGCTTGAACGGCTCGAGAATAGCAAGCGGATCACCCGAGCTGGTGCGCTGGCCAGTGCGCGCATTCACGCGAATGAACTTAACCCCAGGTGGCACGCGGAATTGCAGGTTCGGCTTTCCAGCCAGCGCTTCCCGCATGAAGGCCCCAAAGATCGGCGCGGCATAAGTGCCCGCTGTCGCGCGATTGCCCAGCGACTGTGGCTTATCAAAGCCAAGATAGACCCCAACCGCGAGATCGGGCGAGAAGCCCACGAACCACACGTCTTTGGCATCATTGGTTGTGCCGGTTTTGCCTGCCAAGGTGCGGTTGAGTGCCTTGAGCGAGGTTGCCGTGCCACGCTGCACAACACCTTCCATGATGGAGACCATCTGGTAGGCTGACATCGGGTCGATCACGCGCTCGCGCCGGTCAATGATGCGCGGCTCATCCTGGCCATTCCAGCTCTCTGATGTGCAAGGATTGCACTGGCGTTCGTCGTGCTTGTAAATCGTGGCACCCCAGCGATCCTGAATGCGGTCAATCAGGGTCGGACGGATGCGCCGGCCACCATTGGCAAGCATGGAATAGGCTGCGGTCATGCGCAGAACTGTGGTTTCGCCCGCGCCAAGCGACATCGCGAGCACCGGCAGCATGTCATCATAGACGCCGAAACGCTTCGAGTATTCCGCGACCAGCGGCATGCCGAGATCACGCGCGAGGCGCACGGTCATCAGGTTTTTCGATTGCTCGATACCAAAGCGGAGCGTGCGCGGCCCTGTCGGCTTGCCGTCATAGTTCTCTGGGCGCCAAAGTTCGCCATTGGCCTGGACCTGCTCAAACGGCTCATCGAGAATGATGCTCGATGGTGTATAGCCGTTGTCGAGCGCCGTCGCATAGACGAATGGCTTGAACGACGAGCCCACTTGCCGCAGCGCCTGGGTCGCGCGGTTGAATTCGGATTTGTCGAACGAAAAGCCGCCAACCATCGCTTTGACGCGGCCAGTATGCGGGTCCATCGCGACAATCGCGCCAGAAATCTCGGGCACTTGCCGCAAGCGGAAACGCCCGGGCTGGCCGCTAATCGGTTCGACGTAAACAACATCGCCTGGGTTCAACACACGCGGCATCGGACGGTTTGTCCAGCGCACCCCTTCGGCCGGAATAACGCCAGTATCGCGCCGGCGATCCACTGAACCACCTGCGAGTTTCGGCGGCTGAAGGCCAATCCGAGCCTCGTTGGCCGTGACTTCCAGCACTGCCGCGACGCGCCATGGGTCAACATCTGTCAGGCTCTGGATTTCAGCCAGCGGAATGCCCCAATCACCACCGGGTGGGATGCGCTCCTGTGCCCCGCGCCAGCCGCGCGCTTCATCATAACGCACAAGGCCATCGGAGAGAGCCTTGCGGGCCTGAACCTGCATGCGCGGATCAAGCGTAGAGCGCACAGAAAGTCCACCTTCGAGCAGTTTTTTGTTGCCATAGCGGTCAACAATCTCGCGGCGCACTTCCTCGGCGAAAAAGCCTGCAGCATAAGTGTTGGGCGACAGCTGACGGAAAGTCGCGACCAGAGGTTCAGCACGGGCGGCGGTCGCATCCTGCTGACTGATATAGCCGTTGTCATACATGCGCTCGATCACGTAATTGCGACGACCGAGAGCGGCCTCGCGATTGTTGACCGGATGATAATTCGACGGCGCTTTTGGCAAAGCCGCGAGGTATGCAGCCTCAGCAATTGTCAACTCATGCACCGATTTGCCAAAGTAATTCAGCGCAGCAGCGGCAACGCCGTAATTCCCAGAGCCAAGGAAAATCTGGTTCATGTAGAGCTCGAGAATTTTGTCCTTCGAGAAGGTCGATTCGAGCCTAAATGCGAGCAGCGCCTCGCGGATTTTGCGTTCAACAGTCTGGTCGCGCGTCAAAAAGAAGTTCTTCGCCACCTGCTGCGTGATGGTCGAACCGCCCTGCTGACGGGCTCCTGAGCCACGCCGGAACTGCGTGACAACTGCACGGGCCAGGCCTTCAGGGTCGACACCACCATGTTTGTAAAAATTCTTGTCTTCAGCCGAGAGATAGGCCGCAATCAGCACGCGCGGCATCGCCTGGATCGGCAGGTAGAGGCGGCGCTCGCGCGCATACTCAGCAAGCAGCGCGCCGTCTGACGCATGAACGCGGGTGGTAACAGGCGGCTCATAATTCGCGAGTTGGGCGTGATCGGGGAGATCTTGTGAGTAATGCCAAACGATATACGTCATCGCGGCGGCACCCAAGAGGCCCACCAGCGTCAAAGTACCGAACAGAAACGCGAAAAACCGCGCAATCAGTCGCATTCCCGGTTCCTACAATTCGTGCATGGACGAAGCCCAGCACCATTCCCCAAGGCCTGCCGGATTATCGCGGCAAGAGGTGAAGAAGTCGCGAAACAATACAGGATTCGCTAACCTCAAACACGAGACCAAGTCACGCCTTTACCAGAGGCGCGTTTTCGCAAAAAGCCTATGCCCTCATAAAATCCGCAAGCGTGGCCGAAAAACGGCAGTTCCAGGCGATTTCAGGGTCTCGAGTGGCCATAATTCGAGCCTGGCACAACACCGGGTTGCAGAATTTCGACGTTTCCCGGAATTTGTGTCGTGAGAACGAAAGCTTCCAGTGCCTCAGCGAGCGCAACAACAAGGCCGCCACGCGTCTGCTCATCCATCAAGCCAGCGAGATCTGTGGCGTTCGAGAGATAGCCGAGTTCGATCAGAATTGAGGGCATATCCGGCGCTCGCAAAACACGAAAGCCAGCGCCTCGCATGGGTGTTTTGTGCAAGCGGGCACTTCCAAGGGCAGAAACGGTCTGGCGCGCGGCGATCTGAGCGAAGGCGCGCGTTTCGCGGCGAGCAAGGTCAACGAGAATGGTTTCAATGCCCCCTTTGGCTTCTTCATCGGCATCCAGACCAGCAATAAGATCGGCACGGTTCTCTTTCTCAGCAGCACGGGCAGCCGCTGCATCGCTCGCGCGCTCGGAAAGCGTGTAGACGGACGCACCACGAACATCTGGTTCGCTTCCGAGAGAATCGGCATGCAACGAAACGAACAGAGCCGCCTCACGACTGCGTGCGAAACTGATGCGCTCGTTGAGTGAGATGAAGCGATCATCCTCGCGGGTCATCAGCACCCGGATTTTGCCCGAACGTTCGAGGCGCGTCCGCAAATTCCGACCAACCGCGAGCACGATGTCCTTTTCGGCCTCACCTTTGGGGCCAGACGCGCCGGGATCGATGCCTCCATGCCCAGGATCAATCACGATCAGCGGGCGTGAATCGCCCCGGCCCTCTGGCGGGGGAGCCGGGCGTGTGGCCCGATTGGCAAGACGCTTGGCCGAATCGAGTCTTGCCTGCGCCAGAAAGGCTTCCGCGCTGGTAACGCGCAGCTGCACGACGAGCCGCGCAACCCCGCCCTGGCGGACAAAATCCGTTCGCTCGACAAGAACGGGTTTCGCAAGATCAATCACAATGCGGCTATGCCCAGCCATAAACAGTCCGGCACGCAAGGCCCCAATAGGCGCAAGCAACTTGCCGCTCACCCTCTGTGCACTCGCCGCGACAATTGTGCGTTCGAGATCAATTACCAGCCGGTCCGGCCCAGTAATCAGCTCATGGCGCAGAACAGTTTCGTCAGAAAGATCAACGATGATCGCCAGCGTTTCGGGCGTTGCCCCTTCAACAAGATGGATCGCTCTGGCTACGATTGGCGCTGCGCCAAGGCTGTTCTGTGCGTGCGCGAAGGGGGGCAAAACAAGCCCCGCGAGCAGAACCACAAGCCTCGTCAGATTTCTCACCAAATGAGGCCAGGCGAAAGCGTTCACCACGCTCGGCTGCGCGTGGTGCAATCTCTGGTGCGCATCGGGGTGTTTCGCTTGCAAATCCGCGCTCCGGTCCTTAAACGGGGTCTATGGTGCGTCGCGCCAGCGGGCAAGTCCGTTCGAGAGAACTGTCTCGCTCCGCATTGTTTTCATCCCACGAGGACCGGTTTTCCGGCCTGTGAGGGATCGGCAGAACCGCCCTTCCGATCTCCGGAAATGCGGCAAGAGACCCTGAAACGCCTGAGACGGCAAGCTGAGGTCTTCAATCCCGATCCCTGCGGTGGAAACCAACGTGACGTGACGCGCCGGCTGCCGTGTGGGGACTTTTCTGGATGCCCGCCTTTAAGAGCCTGCTGAACTGCCCGGATCGCTTGGCCTCGCAGCCTTGCCTCTCGGCTGAGAGCATGGCTTCGGGATCGTTGAAAAACTCTTTCTCCGGCACGCTTCACTCCCTTTCCCGCTTCAGCCGGAGACCGGCAGCGTCGCCCCTCCGCTTGATTTTTCCAAACCCCATCCGTGTCCCCGGTTCGGCCCGCCTTGCGATGGCTTCACGCCCGCAGCCCGGCCTGACCTGCCCTGAACAGGCTGACACGGACATCACCCTATCAAGGCATATCCATGACAACTCGTATGTTGATCGATTCGACCCATCCGGAAGAGACCCGGGTGGTTGTGCAGCGTGGCAACCGCGTTGAGGAATTCGACTTCGAATCCGCCAATCGTCGCCCGCTTCGCGGCAATATCTACCTCGCCAAGGTTACGCGGGTAGAGCCCTCACTTCAGGCCGCCTTCGTCGATTTCGGCGGCAACCGGCATGGTTTCCTCGCCTTCTCGGAAATCCATCCCGACTATTATCAGATCCCTGTCGCGGACCGCGAGGCGCTGCTGGCTGATGAAGCCGCCGCCGCTGCCGACGAGGAAAACGAAGACGACGAACGCGCTGCGCGTCGCGGCAATCGCTCTGCGAAGCCCCGTCGCCGTCGCGGTGGCGAGGATAAGGTCGCTTCTGCTCCCGTCGATGACTCAGGTGAGGTGACCGAGGAAGCCTCCGAAGCCGAGGCTCATGAAGCCGAGGCCCACGATTCTGAAGCCCATGAGCATTCGGAACCTGAGGAATCCGAGGCTGAAAGCTCTTCCGAAGCTGATGGCGAAAACGGTGCCAAGGAAGGCGAAGACGTCGTCGAACAGCTCGGCGGTGGCGGCGATGCGATGGAGGAAGTTCCCCAGCGCCGCGCGCCGCGTTCGCGTCGCTCCTACAAGATTCAAGAAGTCATCCGCCGCCGTCAGATCCTGCTGGTTCAGGTGGTGAAAGAAGAGCGCGGCAACAAAGGTGCGGCGCTCACGACCTATCTCAGCCTCGCCGGGCGTTACTCGGTGCTGATGCCGAACACAGCGCGCGGTGGCGGCATTTCGCGCAAAATCACCAACTCGGCTGATCGCAAGCGCCTGAAAACACTCGCGACCGATCTCGAGGTGCCGGAGGGCATGGGTGTCATCCTGCGCACCGCTGGTGCGAGCCGCACGAAAACCGAGATCAAGCGCGATTTCGAATACCTTATGCGCATGTGGGAGAGCGTGCGCACGCTGACGCTGGAATCCACCGCCCCGGCGCTGGTCTATGAGGAAGGATCGCTGATCAAGCGCGCGATCCGCGATCTCTATTCCAAAGATATCGAGGAAATCCTCGTTGGCGGCGAAGAAGGCTATCGCGAAGCCAAAGACTTCATGCGCATGCTGATGCCGAGCCATTCCAAGGCCGTGCAGCCCTATCGCGATGCAACACCGCTCTTCACCCGTTATGGTGTTGAGGGGCAGCTCGACTCGATGTTCTCGCACAATGTCACACTGAAATCGGGTGGCTATATCGTCATCAACCAGACCGAGGCTCTCGTCTCGATTGACGTGAACTCGGGCCGCTCGACGCGCGAACACAATATTGAGGACACGGCCCTCAAAACCAATCTCGAAGCCGCGGAAGAAGTCTCGCGCCAGCTGCGCCTGCGCGATCTCGCGGGCCTGATCGTCATCGATTTCATCGATATGGAGGAGAAGCGCAACAACCGCGCCGTTGAGCGCAAGCTCAATGATTGCCTCACGAATGATCGCGCGCGCATCCAGGTCGGTCGTATCTCACATTTCGGCTTGCTCGAAATGTCGCGCCAGCGCATCCGCACCGGCGTTCTTGAAAGCTCGTCCGTCCCCTGCCCGCATTGCGCCGGCACGGGCCTGATCCGCTCGACGCCAAGTCTCGCGCTCTCGATCCTGCGTTCGGTCGAAGAGCAGCTTGTGCGCAATGCGAGCCACGACATCACCATCCGCACCCGGATGGAGGTGGCGCTCTATCTCCTCAACCACAAGCGTGAAACTGTCCGCGCACTCGAAGCCCGGTTCGGTGTCACGATCACGGTGGAAGTCGGCACCGAATTCCCGGTGGGACAGCATTACCTGATCGAACGCGGCGAAACAGCGACGCGCCGCATCGCCGCGGAGGCGGTTGAGTCGAAAAACGGCAAGGTAATCGAGCCTGAAGAGCCAGAAATCGACGATATCGTCGAGGAAGAGGAAGAAGATAACGAAGAGGCTGACGAAAATTCGGAGGCTTCTGAAACTGATGAAACTCGTGCCGAAGGTGAATCGCGCGGCGAAGGCAATGGTGAAAAGCGCCGCCGTCGCCGCCGTCGTCGCCGGGGTCGGGGTGGCCGCGAAGAGGGTCGCGAGGGCGATGCTCCGCGTGAGAATGGCGCTCCGCAGCTTGAGGTCTCTTCTGAGGATGCCGAGGGCGACGACGAAGACGGTTCGGCCGCTGAAGCTGGTTCAGACGATGCTTCAGCTGAAGAAAAGCGCCGCCGTCGCCGTCGTCGCGGTGGTCGCCGCAACCGGCGTGATCGCGAGGGTCGTGATGGCGCTCCGCTCGTAGCGGGCGAAGCCGAGGCAATCATCGAAGCTGTCGCAGAACCCGCTGTCGAGGCGGTGCCGGAAGCTCCCGCTATCGCCGAGGATGCCCCTCCCGCCAAGCCGAAACGCGGTCGTGCCAAGAAAGCTGAAGCCGTTGAGGCTCTGGTTGAGCTCGCGCCTGAGCCCGTCGCTGAGAAGCCGGTCAAGGCACCGCGCGGACGAAAGAAGGCTGTTGTCGCGGAACCTGCAGCAGAGCCTGTTGCTGAAGTGAAAGCAGCGCCCGCAAAGGCCGCTAAATCTGAAGCAAAGCCCGTCCCGGTTCCCGTGCCCGCACCTGTTGCCAAACAGCCGGAACCCGAGCCGGAAGAAGCGGTCGATCCAAACCGCCCGAAGCGTTCGGGTTGGTGGGCCAAGGCGAAATCCGCTCTGGGCGGCTGATTCACGATGTGAGCGCATTCGCTCCATCATGATGATAGAAAACACAAAAGGCCCGGGAACCCGGGCCTTTTTCTTTGTTTTTTCAGGGTATCAAGGGTGCTGGTCACCACCAGCGTTTCGCGCTGATACGGCCGGCCTGATCCTCGATCACCTGCGCGATCGAGAACAACGTTTCTTCATCGAACGGACGGCCGATCAGCTGCAACCCCAGCGGCAAGCCCTTGGGATCAACACCGCCCGGCAGCGCGAGGCCTGGCAGACCTGCCATGTTCACGGTGACCGTGAAAATGTCGTTGAGGTACATCTCGACGGGATCCGCCGAGCCCTTCTCGCCAATGCCGAAGGCGGCGGAGGGCGTTGCAGGTGTCAGGATCGCATGCACTCCTTGCGCATAGACCTCTTCAAAGTCGCGCTTGATCAGGGTGCGGATCTTCTGCGCGCGCAGATAATAGGCGTCATAATAGCCCGCCGAGAGCACATAGGTCCCGATCATGATCCGGCGCTTCACTTCACGACCGAAACCTTCGGCGCGCGTTTTCTCATAGAGATCAATGATATCTTTGCCCGGCACACGAAGGCCGTAGCGCACGCCATCGTATCGCGCGAGGTTCGAGGAGGCCTCGGCCGGCGCCACGATGTAGTAGGCTGGCAAAGCGTATTTCGTGTGCGGCAGGCTGACATCGACGATGTTCGCACCCGCCGCCTTGAGCATCTCGGCGCCCTTCATCCAGAGTGCTTCGATCTCGGGCGGCATACCCTCGACGCGGTACTCCCGAGGGATTCCGATCGTGAGACCCTTCACCGATTTGCCAATCGCCGCCTCGTAATCCGGCACTGGCATGTCGACCGAGGTCGAATCCATGGGGTCATGGCCGGCCATGGAGGTCATGAGTGCGGCGCAATCCTTCACGGTTTTCGCGATTGGGCCGGCTTGATCGAGTGAGGAGGCGAAGGCCACGATGCCCCAGCGCGAGCAGCGGCCATAGGTCGGCTTGATCCCGACCGTGCCGGTAAAGGCCGCGGGCTGGCGGATCGAGCCCCCAGTATCCGTCGCGGTGGCACCAAGGCACAGATGCGCCGCGACCGCAGCCGAGGAACCACCCGAGGAGCCACCCGGCACCAGCAGCCCTTGTTTTGAACCCGCGAGCGCCGTTTTCGCCTGCGCCTCCGACCAATTGGCGGGGAGTATTGGGTTCACAACCGGGCCAAATGCAGAGGTTTCGTTGGAGGATCCCATCGCAAACTCGTCATTGTTGAGCTTGCCGAGCATCACGGCGCCATCGCGCCAGAGCTGACGAGTTACCGCGGATTCATAGGGCGGGATGAAATTGCCCAGAATTTTCGAGGAAGCCGTGGTGCGCACACCCTCGGTCGCAAAAAGGTCCTTGATGCC
>JBOFZC010000193.1:0-9225 GCA_051654985.1 Rhabdaerophilum sp. | reverse complement strand
GCTCGTTCGCGAGCGCATTCGCGATCTCGGCGATGAGGGGGGCTACATTGCCCTCCTCGTTCCGCATGGGGATCACGACAGAAATACGCGGGTTGGCGGCATCTAGGCCGCCATTCTGTTCAGGCATGAAACTCTCGCTCGCCCATAGCATTTTCCGATCAAGTGGATGCCGGTTGATCGAAGAAAATGCGTCAAAATCAAAGAAACAGAACCCGTTTTTGGAATTCGCCAGCACGCGCCAGGTGGCGTGGTTTTCGAGAACCGGAGCGCTGCGGACTTTAAGGTCCGTGAGCACCGGAAGCGCAGAAAACCGCGTCAGAAGGCCGTGATGGCAGAATTCACAGGCGGGTTCTTAGCGGCGCACATACACCGCGAGGTCCAGCACGCGCAACCGGCGCTGCTTATCGAGCGCAGCATTGATGTTCACGCCACGCACCCTCGTGACGAGTGCAGGGGCCGCGCCACCCTTGAGCGCCGCACGGAACGGCTCTTCGAAAGCCCGCTCAATGAAAGCGATACGGCAGCCAGCACCCGGCGCTTCCATGAAGGCCGCTGTTGCTTCCGGCGTGCCCATCAGCAATTCGGTATCGGTCAGAAACACGAGGCTCGGCTCGCGATAGCCGATCGTGGCATAGGCCGGATTCTCGCAGCCCGTGGCGCGCGCGGCTTCGGCGAGGCGCGGCGAAAGGTTGAACGCCTTGAGCATCGGCAATCCGAAGGGATAGGCCGCGATCACAAGGCTCGCTGACGCGGCAACACCCAATAGAAACGCCCGCAAGGGACGCATTCGCGCCATCGCGATCGCACCGGCTATCCCGAGCAACAACGCCACGACAAGAAACGGAAGCGCAAGGAAGGGCAATCGCAGGATCGCAAGCCCCTCCTCCAGAAACAGGAAGATCGCCGGGGCGCCGATCATGAACACCAGAGGCACCAGAAGTAGCAGGAAAGCGGCCATCCAGCGCAATGGCCGGTTCAGGCTCAAGCCGTTCCGCTCCGCCGCGAGCATGATCAGGATGGCGATGCCGGGGAGAATCGGCAGCACATAATGCGGCAGCTTGGTCGGCACTGCCTCGAGGATGAGCCAGAACGGGATGATCCAAGCGAGCAGGAACGCCACGCCATCATCTCGCCGCTCACGCCACACGAAAGCGGCAGCGAGCAAAGCCAAAGGGGCCGCTGGCCAGAACGTGATCCAGAACACCCCGAGATAGGTTCCCGGAGGCGCGCCATGTTTCTCCTGCGCCGAGCCGACTTTCGCCAGCATATCCTTGCCTAGGGATTCCTCAATGAAGCCCCAGCCGGACTTCATCAGGATCATCGAGAACCAGGGCAGGACAATCAGCGCCACAATACCGAGACCCCAGAGCGGTCTCATGCCTTTCATCCATGCCGCGTCGCGATCGCGAATGGCCAGCGCAACGAGCGCCAGCGCCGCCACGAGCGGCGTGATGGGCCCCTTGATCAGCACCGCTGCGCCAATCACGATCCAGAACAGGACGAGGTGGCGCGTGTTCAAACCCGGCGCGACACCCGGCGCTTTCGAGGCCAGGTAGGCACGCGCGAGAAAGCCCATCGCGGCAATGGAGAGCGCGCCCAAAACCGCATCGGTTTTCGCAAGACGCGCCTCAACACCGAGCAGCACCGAGGCCGCCATCATCAGGGCCGCGAGCATCGCCCCCTCTCGGGAGAGAAAGGCGAGTGCGGCCCAGTAAGTCAGCAGCACAAGCGCGATCGCGCCGAGCAGCGAGGGGATACGATAAAGCCAGATCTGGCGCATCGCGTCATTCACGCCCAATGCCTGGCCGATCGAGACGCTGGCGGTCTGAAGCCAGTAGATGCCCACGGGCTTCTTGTGACGCGCCTCATCCTGGAAGCGGATATCCACGAAATCACCGGTCTCCAGCATCTGCTTCGAGGCCTGAGCGAATCGGGGCTCATCGCGGTCCATCGGCTGCAAAGACATCTGCCCCGGCGCGAACAGGCAGAAGGAGATCAGCACCAGGGTCAGCAAGGCGCGCGGATGCGTGAGAGTCATGCGGTGGAACAGGCTCCGCCAATCCGTGGCTCGAACCTTGTCGGTGATCGCGCGCATAGCCTGCTCCGCTTGGTTATACAGTCCGGCCCTTCTTCACGAGGTCGAGTGCGAAGATCAAGTACCAAGACGCTTTCGTGCTCTCGGCTCATGCGATGATTCAAAGGCTCGCGGCCAGATTCATTGAGTCAAGCCAAGGGTTTGGGCTGACGTTGTTAGGGTTTGATTCATTGTTTCAAGAACGTGATTCAAGCGCTGCGACATTTTGCGCAAAGGACTCTTGACGCACGCCTGATTTCGATTCATGAAGGGGAATCAGCGGTTGATGTCCCCTTGTATGAGGGAACTCCCCGGCGAGATGCGGCTCTAGCCTTCACTTTCGCACCTGATTCCAAATGTGCCTAGAAAAGGCCCTGGGAACACAGTTTTCCTCCTTTTCGCAGCACATTCCTTCGGCCGGAAAAAGATTCCTGGCAGAAGCACTTGGGCCTTTCGGCTCAAGTAGCGGAATCGTTTTCTGAACAACCGGATTCATTTTCTGAACAACCGGAATCATTTTGCAAAGGCCCTGCCAATTTGGTTGAGGCCCCTGAATCATTTTGCGAGAAACGCCTCGCAACACTTTGATAACCATAGAGAATGTGGCGACCCCTGCAGGGCTCGAACCTGCGACCTGGTGCTTAGAAGGCACCCGCTCTAATCCAGCTGAGCTAAGGGGCCGGAGCCAAGAAAAACACGCTCAAACACGCGGAAAACGCGCTCGAATCATCGTTTTGCGCAGAACCGAAAATGCGCTCGTGCGACTTCAATGCGTCCAGCTGCCGATCCGGTTGAACTTGAAATTGTCGGAATAGGCCGCGGCGCGGCGTGTGGCATCTTTCGGTTCTTCAACGCGATAAGCAAGGCCATTCCTCGTCGCATAAGCGATGGCTTCGTCTTTGGTGTCGAACCAGAGTTTCACCTGCCCAAGCATATCGCCCGAAGAGGTCCAGCCCATGAGCGGCTCAATCGCGCGCGGTTCGGCAGCGTCGAATTCAAGCAGCCAGCGGCTGGTTTTCGCCGTGCCGGATTGCATGGCGGTTTTGGCAGGGCGGGAAATGCGCGCCGTCATCGGCCAGTCTCCAAGCGTCACAAAGCGGGATACAGCCCGCGATCAAAATCGTGATAGCCGCCTGCCCGCTTCGAGGCAACCGGGCTGTTGATATGGGGCAATGCATGCGCGAGTCCAACCTCTTTGCTCACCCCTCGATCAGCGACGCATCCACGCGCGCAGCCAGTTCGAAAAAGCGCCTTCGCACATCACGCGCATAGGGATTGGAATGCTCGATTGCGCGGAACACCTCAGGCGCATCGTGCCTGACCATGCCCACGGCCTGCAGGATCAGATCGAAACTGCGGGTGGTGATGCGCGTCGGCAAAGGCTCCATCTCGACCAGAACTTTGGCGATGAGATGGGTCAATCCCTGAACCAAAGCGGCATCCTGATCATGCTCCTCCGGCAAGGTCATGATCACGTCGAGGCCAAGCACCTTTCGCATGAAGGCGCCGACGCGCGCCCCGCGCTGGCCCCGGATCGGGCAGATCGCGATCTTCAGCCCGCGAATGCTGTTGCCAGCACTCTGCGGTCCGAAAAGCGGATGCGTCGCGACGACATCCACATTCGGCGGAAGCTTGCGCCTCATGATCTCAGCGGGGATCACTTTAACCGAACCCACATCAAGAACCAGCGATCCAGACTTGAGATGTGGGAGGATCGCATCGATCACCTCCTCCAGCTTGCTAACGGGAGCAGCGATCACGACGATCGGGCAGCCGGCAGCCTGCTCAAGACTTGTGAAGCGCACCTCTGGCATGTCTGAGGCTGCACGCTCGGTGACAGCGGGGTCGTAGGCACAGATCCGGAAATGCGCCCGGAGATGCCTGGCCATGAGTTGCCCGAAGGCACCGAACCCGATGATGCCGAGAGAAGGGCGAGAGATGAGTAGATTGTCGTTTGCCACGGAATGACCTCAGGAGAGCCTGCGAAGCCAGCGGCAAAGGAGAACCTCAACCGCTTGCAAAGCAGCGGTTGAAAGATGTGATGCATCCCGCCGCTATTTAAGCAGCGCGTAATACGAACCGGCACGGGGCGAGATCGGCATCATCCTGAGACCCAAACTGAAATCGTGACCCAAGTCAAATTCGGGCGTGGCCACCCCAATCAGGCGGCGGCGACAAAGGCTGGAGCTTCAACCCTGTCCACCTCCGGTTCATCCGCACACGGGCTGGGTGGAAACAAAGTCGCGAGCGATTGCGGCCGACCCATCAAGAAACCCTGCACATGAGTGCACCCTGCAGCCAGCACCGAGAGCCGCTGCTCCTCGGTCTCAACTCCCTCAGCCACAACGCGGACATTCAGCGCCCGGCCGATATTGGCGATTGCACAAACCAAGGTGCGGTCGATGACGTTCTCATGGATGTTCGAAATGTAACTGCGGTCAATCTTGATCGCGGAGAAAGCAAAGCGCTTCAGGTAATCGAGGCTGGTAAAGCCCGCACCGAAATCGTCGATCGCGATCTCAATTCCCGCCTCACAAAGCTCTGCGATGTTGCGATGCTCAATAACGCTCGAGCGGATCTCAACGGTTTCCGTCACCTCAACAATGATCGCCGAGGCGGGGGCGCATTCTTCGGCCAGGATTTCGAGGAAACGCGGCGTAAAATTGGGGCTGCGCAATTGCGCGGCCGAAACGTTGATGCTGACCGGCTTGCCGCCGAGTCGCACATGATCGCGGCAAGCCTGCCTCAGAACCCATTCCCCGATCATCTGTATGAGGCCAGAACGTTCGGCAATCGGAATGAAGCTCACGGGCGAGATCACGCCGCGGAAAGGATGATGCCAACGCAACAAAGCCTCATAGGCAACGGGTTCAGAGGACGCGATCTCGAAAATCGGCTGATAGAGCAGATGAAGCTGATGCAAATACAGCGCCTCGCGCAACTCGCGCTCTATAAACCGCCGATAAGCCTCCTCGGCGGCCATGCTCGCTTCATAAGCAACGGCGCGATTGCGCCCGGCATGCTTGCCCGCATAAAGCGCGAGATCGGCGTAAGCCATGATCGACTCAATAAAGTCGCTGTCATCCGGCGCGACAACAACGCCCATCGTGGCGGAGACCTGCAGGCACACGCCGCCGATTTCCGTCGGCTTACTCATTGTCGCGATCAAACGCTCGCTCGCTTGCACGAGATCATTTTTTGTACCGAAATTGTGAAGCAGAAGCGCAAATTCATCGCCGCCAAGGCGACCGACCACACTGCTTGGCAACTCTTGCTGGATCATCCGGACGAGATGGCGGAGGGCCGCATCTCCCACTTGATGACCATAACTGTCATTGATGGCCTTGAGGTTATCCATATCAATCTGGACATACCCAACCGGCATATCGGCGCTCTCGCGCAGGCGTTGCTTCAGAACGGCAAGAAACGCCGCGCGATGGAGCGCGCCAGTCATCGGCTCGATGCTTGCCGCTTCATCGCGCGCACGCTGAGCCTCACGAAGCACAAAGAGGCCGCGCCGGAAACGGGAATAAGTGACAATGACGAGCGAGAACAGGAAGCAAAGCAGAACAACCAGCGCCGTTTCAGCTCCTGAACGCCAGCCCGGCCCGACATCAGATTGCATCAGAACGAATATCGACACGAGCCCGGCAACAATCGTCAGGCCGGCAATATCCAGCACACGACGACTGCGGACGAACGAGGTGTAGAGATCGTATTCGGCGAACATACGGAGGCCTGCGCGAGGGAAACTAGAACGAAGAAAACCCTAGGTCGCGTGGCCCTTTCTGTCTCCAACAATTAAGCTGTTGTTTCGGCTAAGTATTTTTTGGGGTAAACAATTGATTTGCGCCTATTGCATGAGCGCAAGGGGCAAGAGCAATCCGGTTGCAATAGCTCAAAATAAGACCCGACCGCGCGATCGCAATTAGTCGTTGGTTCGAAACGAACTCACCAGAGGAAATGGTCGGGGCAGCTGGATTCGAACCCAAATCTCTCTCGCGATAGCGCTCCGGGCAAAGCCCGACCGCGCGATCGCACTCAGTCGTTGGTTCGAAATGAACTCACCAGAGGAAATGGTCGGGGCAGCTGGATTCGAACCAACGACCTATAGTACCCAAAACTATCGCGCTACCAGGCTGCGCTATGCCCCGAATTTCAGCCATCGCGCTAACATGTCGTTCCTCATCCCGCAAGCACGGAAAGCGTGACATCGCTTGACCATTTCATCTGATCGTTCTATTTTTGTTCTATTCGAGGAAGAGATATGGTCGAAACGGAACCACCCGCCTTGCGGGCTGAGATCGATGCTTTGTTGGCCGAGTATGAGGGCAATGCGCGCGCGGTGATCGCCGCTTTGCTGCATGATATCGCTGTGCTCGCAAGCGATGCCGAAAGCCGCACCTCGCGTGGTTATGTGCGCGGGAATTTCGTGCGGCCGAAGTCGAGGAAAGTTACCGGAACATCGCGTGGATGAGCCGATCGCCGGCTTTCAACCCCAACCGTTCCGCTGTGCCGGCGTTCAGCTCCAGCACGGCGCGCACGGGCACACCGGAAGAGATGGTGCGTTCGCTCTGCACCTCGGTGCGATGTTCAATTCTGTGGATACGGCCATCGGCAAAAACAAAGATCATATCCAGCGGGATGAACGTGTTGCGCATCCACATCGAGACCATCTGATCGCGCTCGAAATCAAAGAGCATACCCTGGTCTGCCGGCATGGATTGCCGGAACATCAGACCACGAGCACGGTCACTTTCGTTGCGTGCCAGCTCGATGCGAAAATTGTGGCGCTTGTCGCCGGAGGTGATGGTGAGCGGCTGGAGCTGAACACCCGGCTGCCCCGATTGCTGCGCGCGCGCGGCATCGCGCTGGGACATCCGCGTGAGGTTCGTGGAGAGCGAGATCGCCACAACAACAAAACAGAACGCAAGAAAGGCCACGATAAAAATGCGGCCACGCTTCTGGCGGGATTTCGGATCAGGAGAAGTCATGCGCAACCCGTGTGAATTACGGGGTGATCCCTAGGCGCAATCGCGCGTCTGGGCAATCACTTCTGTCGCGCCGCAAAAAGCTCAATGCGAGTTGGGCGGATCGCCTTCGTCGCCAAGGCGCACTTCCGATGCCATCAGTCCCTTCGGACCCTTGCCATACCGGACATAAACGGTGTCGCCTGGCACCAATTCGGCAATGCCGGTGCGACGCAGGGTTTCCATATGGACGAAGATATCCTCCGCCCCTTCCCCAGCGCGTGAAACGAAACCAAAACCGCGCAGGCGGTTGAACCATTTCACGACCATTTTCTCGAAACCGCTCGTGGCCGTCACCTGCACATGAGTGCGAGCCGGCGGCAGCTGCGAAGGATGGGTAGCCGTCGTGAGGTCCATCGAAAGAATACGGAAGGCCTGATAGCCGCGCGGACGCTCCAACGCCTCGACGATGATGCGCGCACCCTCGGGAGCAGTTTGATAGCCGTCGCGCCGCAGGCAAGAGACATGCAGCAGCACATCCGCCATACCATTGTCCGGTATGATGAAGCCAAAGCCCTTAGAGACATCGAACCATTTAATGTGTCCGGCAATCTCGACAAGATCGAGTGGCTGGTCGTCCGGGCGGATATCCGCATCGCGACCGAGCGTCGGAACCATGAAGCGGTTCCCGAAAGCTTTGGCTCCGAAATCGTCACCCGTCACGTGCTTGACCCGCATTTGCCTGCCGGCGTCGCAACCTCTGAGGGTTGTGCCGACGCACGACGAATCTGGTTACTGAGGTCTTAACCATAACATTGATTTGCCAGCCTCTAGCAATCCCCTTTTGCAAGGCTTTTCACAGTTGATATCGGGTAGGAATTTGGACGAACTAGGACAATTCACAGCCCCGCAAAGGCCGCCCCGATTTCAGCATGAACGAGGAGATCAGCCGCCTCATCGAGCGGTGTCGCTTCGCGATTGACAATCACGAGCGCAGCACCGCTCGCTTTGGCCACCAGCGGCAGTTGCGCCGCGGGATGCACAACCAGCGAAGAGCCGATCACGAGGAAAAGATCAGCCGCGCGCGCCATCGCATCGGCTCGCCGCATCGCCACTTCAGGCATGCGCTGACCGAAGGAAATCGTGGCACTTTTCACCAATCCTCCGCAATCATCGCAAGGAGATGGATGCCCGGTCGTTTCGAACACCGGTCGTATCGCTGCAAGTTCGTGGCGCAGGCCGCAATCGAGGCAGGTCGCATAGGTGCCGTTCCCATGAAGCTCGATCAGCCTGTCATCGGGCGTTCCCGCCTGCTGGTGCAATCCATCGATGTTCTGCGTGATGATGCCCAATGCCCTCCCCTCGCGCACGAAGGAAGCGAGCAGCCGATGCACCGGAGAAGGTTGGGCTCCGGCGAAGCTGTCATCCATTGTGAATTTGCGCCGCCACGCCTCTTTGCGGGCCGCGGCGCTCGCGACGAACGCTTCGAACGGAATGGGTTTGTTCGCCATCCAGGGCGAGCCGGGAGTGCGAAAATCCGGCACACCGCTTTCCGTCGAAAGCCCCGCGCCGGTGAAAATCACGAGGCGGCGGCTGTCGAGGATCGCATTGTGGAGAGCAATTTGGCGGGCAAGATCAACCATGCCGTGGAAGATATGCGCTCAGTTCAGCGGATCAAGCGCCGCGCGGCCGGATGGCACAGGCCTCTGCCGCCAGTTTGGTGATGCCAACCCAATCGCGCGAAGCGATCAAGGCCTTTGGCGTTACCCAAGAGCCGCCGACGCAAAGGATATTCGGCTGAGCGAGGTAATCCGGCGCGTTCTGCGGGCTCACACCGCCCGTGGGACAGAAGCGCAATTCCGGGATCGGGCCGGCGACGGCTTTCAAATATTCGAGCCCGCCGGCTGGGCCCGCGGGGAAGAACTTCAGCTCGGAAAATCCCCATTCCATCAGCTGCACCATCTCGGAGACGGTGGCTGAACCGGGAAGGCAGGCGACACCGCAATCCGCCATCTTTTTCGCCAATTTTTTAGTCGTTCCGGGTGTGACGAGGAATGTCGCGCCGATATCCACCGATTGGGTCACCTGATCGGGGGTGAGAATCGTGCCGATCCCGAGCACTGTTTCCGGGCATTCGCGCGCGATCTCGCGACAGGCGGCGAGTGCGACGGGGGTGCGGAG
>JBOFZC010000192.1:0-2621 GCA_051654985.1 Rhabdaerophilum sp. | reverse complement strand
GTGACCTCCGTCGATGGCATGACCGCTGATTTCTACCCCTATGATATGGCGTTTCTCGGCCGCACCGCGACGCGCATCATCAACGAGGTGAAGGGCATCAACCGGGTGGTCTACGACATCACCTCGAAGCCGCCGGGCACGATTGAGTGGGAGTAATTCTCCTATGAGCCAGAAAGACCGCGAAAACTCCCGGCTGCGGCGCGCAAAACGCCTCGCGATCCGCCTCGGCCTGCATGTCATGGTCTGCCAGAAGCCGGACAAGCGCGTGCTGGCGCATGGCGGCTACATGCTGCGTGATGGCGCAACGATGAAAATCGTGTTCGGTGATGCGGAATATCTGTTCAGCGCCAGTTTGGATGAGATTGAAGCATGGCTCGATGAGCGGGAGGGCTGAACTGTTCAAGGGTTTTTGCGCAATTCGATCCGAAGACGGACGTCACCGACCATGCGCTCACCAACCTTCGAGCGCAGGGCGTCACAAACAGAAATGATAACCTGATCAGGTCCATCCCAACGCACACCGAGGCAATTGGCGTCGGCGTCGCCACTCAACAACTCCGCATCTTTTTTTCCGCGAGCATCACGTAGGACCAATCGCTGAATGACCGGAGAACCAGTGAGAAATCCCGGATAAACATCAACATATCGGCTCACATCTTTTGTTCCTCCGGGAGCGCTTACACTTCCTTCAAAGAAACTGTCTGGCGGAACACGAAAATGATGATCAACATAATGCCAAATGCTCGCGAGAGCCGCTCCGATTCCGAGAATAAAAAATATTTGCACGTATTTCATATCTTGTTCCATCATATTCTACGGATCACGTCATCGGCGGTAATAACGCCTGTAAAGATCGTATCCCAACCTTGTATTCCATGAATTTGTCTTTGGAAATTATCTATAATATTCATCCATCTCTTCGGATCGACTAAATCTTGATCGGAATCGAGCAAATTGATTTTGTAATTCTAGAATAGTGGATTCAGATAGGCCCGCTGCCGAAGCATACAGCCCGATCGCCACAGTCGAATAATCTCTTAATGCTTCGTCAAAAATCCCGGGTGTGCGCTGCAAATCCCATTCCCCGCCGTGTCGAAAGTTGTACAAGTCCTTGAGAAGGCGCTCAAGAGCAGTACCCGGCTGTTCCAACCGCATAGCGATTTCAATATCTGCCCGGGCCTCTTCGCCCTTTCGGACAAAATATTCCGGAGGGTGGTCACTTGCAATCATCATGGGGTTGCCATTCCGATTCAGCACAGGCTGTCCATCCGGCGCCAGGAAATGCTCCCGCGCCCGCGTGTTGGTGCCCCTGTCGTAGACCCCCTCCACCGGCGTGCCATCCGGCGCTTCGCCATAGGGCGAGCGATCTGGGTTCTCACCGGCATCGCCCCCTACGCGATTATCTGAGGAGAGGCGGCCCTCCCTGAAGCTTTCATCTCCGGCATCGGAAGAGGAGGAGTAATCTTGATCGCTCTCGTAAAAGCCGGAATCGCCAGAGGCTGACCCGATGTCATTGCCCTCGGTTGCCTCGCCTGCTTCAGCCTCGTCGTCACCCCCGTCACCATCGCGCGTCCATTGCCCGCCGCGCGGATTGCCGCTGGGCACGCGCGGTTGGTCGGCTCTGTATTTCCATTCGAGCAGGAATTGCCTTTCCGCTTCGGGCATCGGCTCGTGGATTTCGACAACCGGCAGGGCTGCACGCAGGCGCGCGAAATGCGCCTCTTGCGCCTTCAACTGCGCCCAGTATTCGTAGCGGTTGTCGCGGAATTGCGGAAGAAGTTTCATGACATGTCTCGCCAGGTTTCGGGGAGATCATATCTCTGGCAAGGCTGAACGGGGATAAGTGCGCTTCCTGCCCTACCCCCTGAACCCCGTCGCGAGCACGTAAAGCTCGGAGGAGCCCGCCCGGCTTGAAGCCGGCTTCACATGCCGGACCATCGCGAAATCGCGTTTTAGCTCCGCGATGATCGCGCCGGTATCCCCGCCCTGAAACAGCTTGCAGCAGAAGAATCCGCCCGGAGCCAACACTTCGCGGGCGAAAGCCACGGCCGCTTCGGCAAGGCCGATGATGCGCAGATGATCCGTTTTCTTGTGACCCGTCGTGTTCGCGGCCATATCTGAGAGCACGCCATCGGCGAGGCCGCCGAGTTCGGCCTTGAGGCGTTCATCCGCCTCGGGGAGCATGAAGTCCATTTCCAGCAGTTTCACGCCGGGAATGGGATCAACGGGGAGCAAATCAATGCCCACGATCCGCGGATCGGCCTCTGTTGAACCGATGCGCTCCGCCGCGACCTGGCACCAGCCGCCTGGCGCGCATCCGAGATCGACAATGCGCTGGCCCTTTTTGAGAAGCTTATACTTGTCGTCGATTTCCTTGAACTTGAAGGCTGCGCGGCTGCGCCAACCCTCGGCCTTGGCGCGGGCGACATAAGGGTCGTTAAGCTGCCGCTCGAGCCATTTCTGCTGGCTCGTCGTGCGCTTGTTCGCGGTTTTGAGGCGCACGGCGAAATCGCGTGCAGAAACTTTGGCCTTGCCCTTCTGCTTGCCGGGCGTATGGCCAGACGGGGGCTTCTTTTCATCGCTCATCGCCGCCCGCGCCCCAGCACGCCATCTTCGCTCAT
>JBOFZC010000191.1:0-15918 GCA_051654985.1 Rhabdaerophilum sp. | reverse complement strand
TCTGATCATGTCCGCACGTTGCGCTCCCTCGGGATGCCGACATCGACCGTCCTGTTGCACGCGCTGCGCGGGGCCATTCTGCCGGTGGTTTCCTATCTCGGGCCGACGGCTGCGGCTTTGCTCACAGGCTCGGTGGTCGTCGAGACGATTTTCGGCCTGCCGGGCATCGGGCGATATTTCGTCGAAGGGGCGCTCAACCGCGATTACACTCTGGTGATGGGCACTGTAGTGGTCGTGGCGGTGTTTGTGCTCGTGTTCAACCTCGCGGTGGATATCCTCTACGCGTTGCTCGATCCGCGTGTTCGTTACGAGTGATGCGATGACTGACGCACCGATCGCCACCGTCTCTGGATCGCGCTCGCTCTGGCGAGACGCGTTTGATCGCCTCAAGGCGAACCGGGCCGCGATGGCGAGCCTGTTCGTTCTGGCTCTGATCACTTTGGCCTGCCTTTTCGGGCCGCGTCTCACCGGCCATTCCTTCGATCGGGTCTACCCCGATTACGTGAAGGTGCCGGCGTCCCTCTCGGCCCAACCCACGCCCGACCTCGTCGATCCGGCCTTGGAGCGGATTGCGTCGCGACTTCGGGCAAAAATCGAGAGCAAGACCGAAATCGGAGACGCTCTCACACTGACCTTCTCGGCGCCGCGCGCCATTGATGAGCGTTCGCTGGCGTTTTTCGAGCGTTCGAACCTGTTCGGCGTCGCGCGGGTGATCGAGCGGCGGGATGAGGGGAAAGTGCTGGTGGTTTCCGTGCCGATCGAGCGCAATCTTTTTCTCTTCGGCACGGATGGCAATGGCCGTGATCTGCTGACGCGCACTTTGATTGCGGGGCGTGTCAGCCTCGCCATTGGCTTGCTCGCGAGCTTTGTCGCCATCCTGATCGGGGTGAGCTACGGCGCCGTCGCGGGTTTTGTCGGCGGGCGCACCGACACGCTGATGATGCGCGCGGTGGATGTGCTCTACTCGCTGCCTTTCATCTTCTTCGTCATCATGTTGGTCGTGTTTTTCGGTCGAAATTTCGTGCTGATGTTCCTTGCCGTCGGTGCGGTGGAATGGCTCGATATGGCTCGCATCGTGCGTGGGCAGACGCTTTCGCTCAAGCGTCGTGAATTTGTGCAGGCTGCGGAGGTTTTGGGTGTTTCCAATGGCGGCATTCTGCGTCGCCACATCATCCCCAACACGCTTGGGCCTGTGGTTGTCTACACCACTTTGCTGGTGCCGAAAGTGATCTTGCTCGAGAGTTTCCTCTCGTTCCTTGGCCTCGGCGTGCAGGAGCCGATGACAAGTTGGGGTGTCCTGATCTCGGATGGAGCCCGCAGCATTCAGGGTGCTGCCTATCTCCTGATTTTCCCGGCGATATTTTTGACCACCACTCTGTTCTGTTTGAATTTCATCGGCGACGGCCTGCGCGATGCGCTTGATCCGAGGGATCGCTGAGATGACAGCGTCCGTGCTCGAAATCTCAAAGCTTGATGTCCGCTTTCGCACCAATCAGGGCGAATTGCATGCGGTGAAGGGCATTTCTTTCGCCATTTCACCGGGCGAGACCGTCGCGATTGTCGGGGAATCCGGGTCGGGCAAGAGCCAAACCATGCTGGCCGCGCTTGGGTTGACCGCCACGAATAGTGTGGTTGCAGGTTCGGCGAAATTGCAGGGCATTGAACTCATCGGGGCGTCCAATGCGCTTTTGAATACGATCCGTGGTCGCCGCGTGACGATGATTTTCCAGGAGCCGATGACCTCCCTCGATCCGCTTTTCACGATCGGTCAGCAGATCGGCGCGGTGATCCGGCGGCATCGCAAAGTCCCGCGCCAGCAGGCACAGGACGAGACCATCGCGCTCCTCGAACGCGTACGCATTCCCGATGCAGCCTCGCGCCTTGCCTCCTATCCGCATGAACTCTCGGGCGGGCAGCGCCAGCGCGTGATGATCGCCATGGCGCTCGCGAACCGGCCCGATCTCCTCGTAGCGGATGAGCCGACAACCGCGCTCGATGTGACGATCCAGGCCGAGATTCTCGAACTCCTCGCGGAATTGCAGGTTGAGATGGGGATGGCCATCGCCTTCATCACGCATGATCTTGGCATCGTCCGGCGCATCGCTCGGCGCGTGCTGGTGATGCGCTATGGCGAGATCGTGGAGGAGGGCGAGACCGATCGCGTTTTCAAGAACCCGAGCCACCCCTATACGCGCATGTTGCTCGCTTCAGAGCCGCGTGGCCGAAAGACGCCTCCGGATGCGGATGCTCCTGAAATCCTAACGGCTTCCGACCTCAAAATCCATTTCACGCTCAAGCGCGGTTTCCTCGGGCGCAACTCGCGAGTGGTGAAAGCGGTGGATGAGGTTTCGCTCAGCCTCAAGCGAGGCGAGACTTTGGGTATCGTCGGGGAATCCGGATCGGGAAAATCCACTCTTGGCCGCGCGATTATGCGCCTCGTGCCAGCGAGCGGCATGGTGCGTTTCGAGGACCGCGCGCTGCTGCCGCTGGACAAGGCGGAGATGCGCCCCTTGCGGCGCTCGATGCAGCTCGTCTTTCAGGACCCCTACGGATCGCTCTCACCGCGTATGACTGTGGGCCAGATCATCTCCGAGGGGCTGCTGGTGCACGCGCCGGAGCTTTCGGCAGGGGAACGGGACAAAGCAGCTGCAGTGGCACTCGAAACGGTCCATCTCGATGCGGGTTTGCGCAATCGCTTCCCGCATGAGTTTTCGGGCGGGCAGCGCCAGCGCATCGCCATTGCGCGGGCCATGATCCTCAAGCCGAAACTGGTCGTGCTTGACGAGCCGACCTCTGCTCTCGACCGCTCGATCCAATGCGCGATCGTTGACCTGCTGCGTGAGCTGCAGGCGCGCTATGGCTTAAGCTATCTCTTCATCTCGCATGATCTCGCGGTTGTGCGCGCCATGTCTGACCGGATCGCTGTGATGAAAGACGGCAAGATTGTTGAAATGGCGGAAACCGGAACGCTGCTCGACGCACCGCAAATGCCCTATACGCAACGGCTTCTCGCTGCCGCTCTCTCCTAGCGTTGATCGGAGCCCACGGTGCGCCAATGCCGCTTGTGGTTGCCGTAAACCTCAGAATGCCTCTTCCAGAATGGCAAGATAATCGGCTGCCGAGGGTGTTCTCGCATTGGTCTTCGTGCAGTGGTCCTCCAGCGCGATTTCGGCCACCTTGGCGAACCATTCGCGTTTCACTCCCATCTCACGTAGATTGGCCGGCATGCCGATGCGCCGGTTGAGGTCTTCAATGAAGCGATCGATCGATTGGCCGGCCGGCACGCCCATTTCATAGGCGAGGCGAGCATATTCCGCCTCCCGTATGCTGGCATTGAAGCGCAGAACTGCCGGGAGCAGCACGGCATTGAGCGTGCCGTGATGGAGATGCACCTCTTTGAGCCCGCCGAGCGTGTGGGCGAGCGAGTGGACTGCGCCAAGGCCCTTCTGGAACGCCATGGCGCCCATCATCGAAGCCATCATCATGTCATAGCGCGCCTGACGGTTCGTTCCGTCCTTGACAGCCGTTTCCAGTGAACGCGCCGCAAGGCGCGCGCATTCGAGTGCAATCGCACCGGCGGGTGGGTTTTCGGTGTTCGAAATGAAGCATTCGATGCCATGTGTCAGGGCGTCCATCCCGGTCGCGGCGGTGAGAAACGGGGGGAGACCCAATGTGAGTTCAGGGTCGCAGATCGCCCGCTTCGGGAACAAGAGCGGCGAGATCACGGAAAGCTTTCGACCATCGCGAAAGCTCATCACCGCGCCACGCCCCACTTCAGAGCCCGTGCCAGAGGTCGTGGGGATCGCAATCACCGGGGCAATCTTGGCGGTGATTTTCGCGGCACCGCCATAAATGAAGGCATAGTCGCGCAGGGTGCCGCCATGCGTCGCGAGAACAGCTAAAGACTTCGCAAGGTCCATCGGCGAACCGCCACCCAGAGCGACAATGCCATCGCAACCCTGCGCCTTATACATTTCGACCGCGAGATCGGTCGCGTCTTCCGTGGGATTGGACGGGGTGCCATCGAAGACCGGCGTCCTCTCGCCCTTCGGCATTAGGGCCATGATGCGGTTGGCAATGCCGACACCGACCACGCCTTTGTCGGTGACAAGCAGCGGATTGGTCATCCCGCAGGCGACGATGTCCTCGGGCAGCCCCGCACTCGCTCCGAAATCGAAGCGTATTGTGGTGAGGTAAGAGATGATCGGCATCGGGTTAAAACCTTCAAAATCTGCGCTTTTTTTGCATTTTATCATTGCGACGCTCGGTCAGGTCGATCGCGACCGAGGCGCTTGTCAGCGCTATGCTCCCGCTATTGATACGAACGGGCAAGTTTTTCAATGAGCCAACGGCTGATGCCCACTTTCGGTGGCGACTTGCAATGCGAGCTTTGCGATTGTTTCAACAAGCACCGTGTTGGGTGACGCTGCCCAGCTTGCAGTGAAATTCAGGCCGGGAAGGTCGGTGGAAGTTCTGATTTCTACAAGCCTTCCGGCAGCGATTTCGTCAGCAACGATTGCGCGGGGCATCAGCGCGATGCCCATACCTCGTATGGCCATCCGGACCACGGGAGCAAGTGAAGCGCTCGCGTGAATACGGACATGAGAGAGATCTTGCTCTTTCAGTGCCGCGCTCAAATCCATGTATGGGCGCGTTTGCCGGGCAAAAGTGATGATCGGAAACGCCGCCAGAGTTGCAAGAGAAACTGGTTCTGCGGAGAGCTGTAAAGATGGGCTGGCAAGAAACGCCAGGGGAAAAGCCGAAAGCGGCAGATTGTTCACTGAAGGGGCGCTGATCGGGCCGAGAAGGAAAGCCAGATCAAGCTCATGCGCCACGAGCCTGTCGCGGAGGTTTTTCGAATTGTCGACGTCGATTTCCAGCTGAAGCTGGGGATAGAGAACATCCAGGCGCTCGATGAAGGGCTGCAACCAGGTCTGGACAATCGTTTCAGAAACACCCAGCCGCAAAACGCCAGAGAACTGATGTTTTTCGACCAGTTTCTCGGTCATTTCTGCATGAAGCCTGAGAATACGCTCGGCATATTCAAGCAGGCTTCTGCCCTTCATCGTTGTCACGACGGACCGAGTGCTGCGATCGAGCAAGCGATCTCCGGTCTGGCTTTCTAATTGTAAAATCCGCTGCGAAATCGCCGGTTGTGTTGTGTTGAGTTTGGCGGCCGCGCCCCGAAAGCTGCCGAGGTTGGAAACCCAGTAAAAGACCTCAAGACTGCGCAGATCCAGCATTTTCGTCACTCCCGATAAATCAGATTGATAATCTGTAATTATCAAAAAACATAAGAAATGACAATTTGACGCGATTTATGATCGATGGATGAATAAGGAGCAGCAACAAGAACTGGCAAGGGTCGATGAGAATTGCCTCCAAAAATCAGAACGCTGGCCCCAAAGGGTATGAAGCGCCTCTGGAAGTCCGCATCGCCGCGCGTTCCGGCCAGCTCGATGGCCCTACGTCGGGTTTTGCGCACGGCTATGTTCAAGGAAATCTCGCGGTTTTGCCCGCATCCTTCGCCCATGACTTCCTGCGTTTTTGCCAGCTCAATCCCAAACCCTGTCCTCTAATTGGTGTTTCCGAGCCCGGGAACCCTGGGATGCCAGCTCTTGGTCTAGATCTCGATATTCGGACCGATATTCCCCGCTATCGCGTTTGGGTCGACGGCAAGCTGACGACCGAAACAAAGGATATTACGTCCTATTGGCGCGATGATCTCGTCGCCTTTGTCCTCGGGTGCTCGCATTCATTCGAGGAGGCACTGATCGATGATGGCCTTGAAGTGCGCCATATCGACAATTGCACAACCGTGCCGATGTTCCGCACAAACATTGCTTGCAAGCCTGCGGGCCCCTTTGCGGGCCCTATGGTCGTTTCCATGCGCCCATTCAAACCGGCTGATGCCATTCGCGCCATCCAGATCACCACGCGGTTTCCGGCTGTGCATGGCGCGCCGGTGCATATCGGTCGGCCGGACCTGATCGGGATTAAAGATTTGGCCAAGCCGGACTGGGGTGAGCCGGTCGAGATCCGCGATGACGAGATCCCCGTCTTCTGGGCTTGTGGGGTGACGCCTCAGGCCGTGATTGCGGCGGCTCAGGTTCCCTTTGCGATCACGCATGCCCCGGGCCGCATGATCGTGACCGACATGCTCAACAGCAAACTTTCCATCCTCTAGAGACAGCCTTGAGGCTGCGAAGAACACTCCGAAACAACGAGCCAGT
Source organism: Rhabdaerophilum sp. (assembly GCA_051654985.1). Taxonomy (GTDB): domain Bacteria; phylum Pseudomonadota; class Alphaproteobacteria; order Rhizobiales; family Beijerinckiaceae; genus Rhabdaerophilum. The sequence goes on along the minus strand of JBOFZC010000191.1, from coordinate 9,685 downwards.
CAAACCATTGAAGGGAGAATAACATGAAGATCAGATCATTCGGTGCGAGCCTGCTCGTGACCGTGGCGGCCACCACATTTGCTTCGGCGCAGAGCCTGCCGCCTGGCCCGCCCATCAAGCTGAACGTCGTGACGCAACCGGGGCCACAATTCCCGCAATACACGAGGGTCGATGTTCCACTCATCAAAGAAGGTTTGCAACAGAAGAGCGGCGGGCGCATCACTGTTGACCTTGCGAGCTGGCCCGAGCGCAGCCTCAACGGGCCGGAAATCATCCGCTATGTCCGGGCGGGGCAAGTTGAAATCGGTGCCGCACCTTTGAACACGGTTTCAGGCAATGTCCCGCTTCTCGACCTTGTGGATCTCGCGGGCCTCAACCCCACGGTCGAGCAAGCCCGGAAGATGGCGGATATCCTCATCCCCGAGGTTAACAAGGCGCTCGAGAAAACTGGCACGCGCATCATCGCGACCTATCCTTTTGCGGCGCAGGTGTTCTTCTGTCGCGACAAGGTGAGCAACCTCGCTGACCTCAAGGGCAAGCGCATCCGCTCATCGGGCGGCTCGGTGAATGACTTCCTGAAAGCGATCGACGCGCAGGCGATTTCAGTTGGATTCCCGGAAGTCTATGGCGCGCTGGAACGAGGGGTCGCGGATTGCGCGATCACTGGCACATCCTCGGGCAATTCAGCCCGTTGGTATGAGGTGACCCAGTCGCTTTATGCCCTGCCGGTGGCTTGGGCGGTTTCTGCCTATTTCGTGAATGCCGCCTGGTGGGACGGTCTCGATCCTGCCGTGCGCGATATGATCGCCAAGACCATGAAAGAGGTCGAGGACGCGCAATGGAAGCTTGGCCTCGAAACGACGGATGACGGCATTGCCTGCAACACTGGCGTCAAGGCGAATTGCAAGATCGGCAAGGTTGTCGAGAACAAGCCCATGACCGTTTATCTGCCTAGCGCTGCCGATCAGGCAACGTTGCGCAAGACTTTGGTCGAAACCATGCTGCCGTCCTGGGTGAAACGTTGCGGCGAGGCATGTGGTGAAATCTACAACCGCATCGCGGCTCCGATTTCCGGTGTGAAATACGAAGCGAAATAAGGGGGTGGGGAAAGGCGGCCAATTCTCCCCGGGTTGCCTCCTTCCCCCGTTGCCCGGCGCTTCATGAGTGCCACACTCGTCTGAGGGCTCCTCCCCTCAACTTTGCTTGCAACAGCAAGGATCGAGTGTGGCATTTTCTTTCTGAAGCTCAGTGAAATCAGCCGAAAAGGCGCGTCCGTCATGTTCATCTCTAAACTCGCAGATCTCTTTACGCGGCTGCGGCTTGTCATCGAGCGCGTCACAAACTTGATGGGCTATGCCTCGGGCTGGGGGTTCATTTTCTGCTCCGCCTTCATTTGCTTCGATGTTCTTGCGCGGCGTTTTCTCGGATTTTCTTCGCAAGCCACAACCGAGATCACATCTTACATCCTTGCTTTCGGCTTGGCCTGGGGGCTGGCGCATACGCTCTCAATGCGGGCCCATGTGCGCATTGACCTCTTGATCAACAAATTGCCGGCAAAATTACGCTACTGGATGCACTTCCTCAGCTTGCTGATGCTGGGGGTGTTCATCGGGTTTCTGGCCAAAGCCTCATATGATCTTGTTGCGGAATCGGTGCTTTTCGGGGCGACCGATACGAGCACGCTGCAGATTCCGCTCGCCATTCCGCAAGGACTTTGGGCCGCCGGCATTGGTGTATTTGCTTTGATGATCGGCGTGATGGTTGTCGAAAATATGCTGCTTCTCCTTGCGGGTCGTGGAGCTGAAGCCGAAGCGAACCTTGTGCCACGCAGCTACAGCGAAGACGTGGCCGAAGCGCTTGAAGCCGTCGGTCTCGATGCTTCTGCGCAGACAAAAACTCAAGTTGTTGGAGTAAAAACGTCATGATCGCGATCGTCTTTCTTCTCGTCCTTCTGGCGATCATGATCGTCCTGTCGCTGACCGGATCGGGGCCGCAGAATCTCGTCATCGGCGAGATCATGATGCTGATCGGCCTGTTTGGTGTGTTTTTCGGGGCAGGCATCTATGTGGGTGCAGCGCTCGGTGTGCTCGGGTTGATTGTCGGTTTTGCCTTCTCCGATCGCCCGTTCTGGCTGTTTCTCGGCCAAACAATCTGGAGTCCATCTTCGAGCTTTGTACTTGTTGCAGTGCCACTGTTTCTGCTGATGGGCGAAATCTTGTTGCGTGCGGGTCTCTCCGACAAGCTCTACAAGTCGCTCAATGTCTGGCTGAATCGCTTGCCGGGCGGATTGCTGCACACCAACATCGCTGCCTCTGGTGTGTTCTCGGCGATCTCCGGTTCGTCGGTGGCGACCGCCGCCACGATGGGCTCAGTCGCGCTGCCCTTCTTCAAGGACACGAAGTACGATCAGAAAATGGTGATGGGCTCGCTGGCCGCGGGCGGGGCGCTCGGCAATCTCATCCCGCCTGGCATCACATTTATCATCTATGCCTTGATCACCGAGACTTCGGTCGGCCAGCTCTATCTGGCTGCGATTGGTCCCAGCATTCTGGTGATGCTGCTGTTCACGCTGGTTATTCTCGTGAAAGCGAAGTCCGCCGCGCCGATCGACAGAACCCTCCCCAAAATCCCGCTGAGGGAAAAACTCTTGGCGCTGCGTGATCTCGTGCCCACAGCACTGCTTATTCTGCTGGTTCTCGGCACGATCTATGGCGGCCTTGCCACCGCCACGGAATCGGCCGCGCTTGGCGTGGTTGGTGCGATCTTTTTTGCAGCCCTTGAGAAAAAACTCTCATGGAAGATGCTCAACGCCTGCGCTGAAGCCACAGCGCGCAACACAGCGATGATCGGGCTTATCCTGTTCGGCGCGTATCTCCTGAACTACGTCTTTACCAGCCTTGGCGTCCCGCAAGCTCTGGCAAGGGTGGTCGGCGAATTGCCGCTGCCGCCCTGGGCGATCATGGCCTTGATCATCGGGTTTTACCTCGCACTCGGCACATTCATGGAGGGCTTCTCCATGATCATCACGACCATTCCGGTGATTTTCCCGGTTGTGATCGGCCTCGGCTACGACCCGATCTGGTTTGGCGTGGTGGTGACCATGCTGGTCGAGATCGCGCTGATATCGCCACCTGACGGCACCGTTCTTTACGTGCTTCAGGGCATGCGCAAGGACAAAGGGCCGATCACCGACGTGTTCTCCGGCGTTATGCCTTTCATGAGCGTCTATATCCTGGCGATCCTGCTGCTCATGGCCTTCCCGGCCATCGCGCTCTGGCTCCCCAAATGGACGGGAATGTAGCATTCGACCGTCGATCATATCGCCTGAGCGGTTCAGCGACGGCGAAGCGCGAGCACTCCTGCTGCGGCCTGGTCTCTGGCCGGAGCAGGTTGCGTGTTGACTGATTTCTGAAAAACCCATGCAAGTGCAGGGACACGCTGAAAAAGTGATACGCCCGTGGGGTGCTGTGTCGAACCCGAGGGGTTCGCAAGGGCAACCGCCCGTCGCCCGGTCAGGGCGCCAAAGCGGAAGCGGGGAGCAAAATTGAATTCGACGTGAGTGGAAAAGAAATGGCGCGCCCGAAAGGATTCGAACCTCTGACCCCCAGATTCGTAGTCTGGTGCTCTATCCAGCTGAGCTACGGGCGCCTGCGCGGCGAAAGCCCACCGCGAGAGCGCGCTTGATAGCGGCATCGTTCCGAAAGGGCAAGCCTGTTTCGTGCCGGCTCAGCAGCGGATTTCACGATGCCCGGTGAGAACAGGAAATTGCCTAGGCGACCGGCAACCAGAGACGGAAATGAGCACCCTGATCGCCGTTTTCGCTCATCAGAGCCATTCGCCCGCCCATCCCACGCATCAATTCTTGTGCGATCGAGAGCCCAAGGCCTGTACTCCCGCTCGAACCGCTGCCGCTGAATGCGCGGAAGAGTGTTTCGCGAATGCGCGGTGGAATTCCGGGGCCAGTATCCGCGACATCGATCAGAACTTCATAGCCCTCTCTGCGCGCAGAGACGTGAATGTGCTTCTCGTTGCCATCCGGCAGGGATTCCAGCGCTGCACGGGCGTTGCGCAGAAGATTGGTGAGCACGCGGTGCAGATGATGCGGATCGGCGCTCACACGCAGATCCGGCGCAGCATCGATGGCGAGGGATGGCACGCTTTGCGGCGTCAAGGCCAGCTGCTCGCCCACATCATGGATCAGAACGAGCAGAGCCACGGGACCGATGTCCGGCACCTGCTCCTGCGCTTTGCCATAAGCGAGAGTCGCTTGGCAGAACCGGATGGCGCGATCGAGGGTGTCGAGCATTTTTGGCACGAAACGCTGGACGTTCGGATCGGATGTCATTGCCAGCCGATCCGCCATCAGCTGGGCCGAGGCGAGCATGTTGCGCAGGTCATGGTTGATCTTGGCAACGGCGAGGCCGAGATTCGCGAGGTGCTCGCGCTGACGCAATTGTTGGCGCAAGGCCTGTTGCATATCGGCGATCGAGCTCTCGAGCGCGCCGATTTCGTCATGCCGCTTGCCGGGCGCAAGCAGGTTGCGCGCATCCTCCGGCTCATCGCGGAAACGGGCCATATTGCCCGCCAGAGCTTTCACGGGGCGCACGATCTGAGCGTTGAGCACGACATAAAGCAGAGCTGCGACAATCGCCGAGATGATCAGGGATATCTGCAGGATCGACCAGGAATAATCGAGCATGGCCATGCGCAGCCTGCGCTCATTGATGATGATTTCCACGAAATCGCCACCGCCGGGGGCAGGGCCCACCACGCGCATGGTGCGGCTCTGGCCGAAGAGCAAAGTGTCGAACGCGCTCATGATTTCCATCACAGGCTGGCGTGAGCGCAAATCAACCTCGATTTCCACCGGTGGTGGCATATCGGCAATCGCGAGGAGGCGGCGAGATTGCTCGATGCGGAGAGCAATCATCGAGGCATCCATGCCCTTCAGGAGGTCGTCGATCAGGTCACGTGGCAAGCTGTCCGGTGGCATGCGCTCGAGCACGAGGGCCGCTGCGCGGGCCTGTGCGAGGCGATCGTTCAGCCAGGCGTTTCGAAAATTCGCAACCGACGGCACGTAGATCAGGATTTCCGCGATAAACACGAACAGAATTGCGAGCAGCATTAGCCGTCCGGAAAGACCCGGCCACCACAGCCGCCTTTTCGGGCTTTCCAGGCCTTGGGATGCGCCTTCGGTCATAGCAATCAGCCAAATCTTCGCATGAAGCGCAGAGCACTTTGCAGACGTGGCGAGCGCAACCGGGCGCGCTGCGGCGCGCTGGCTGCGAGGCGCAAGGCCTCGGCGCTTGCACCTTGTGGCAGCGCCAAGCGGCTGATCGCTTCCAGCCCCAGATTGTTCTCAATCGCGAGCGCCAGGGGCGTAGCCAACGCCACCGAATCAACGGCGAGAAGGCTCGCGCCAACCAGGTTGCCCTTGGCAGAGCAGATCAGTTTCACCGCGCCGAAGGTACCGGCGACGGGTCCTAACTCACTGACATTGGCTCGATGGATCGCGATGCGGCCCCAACGCTTACGCGCTTCTCGTTCCGTAAGGCCGATTTCGGCAAGACCAGGCATTCCGGGGAGGATTCGAATCGCCTGAGGTGGCGCATAGCGACCAGGCTTTCGGAACATCAGCCGGGCGAGAAGATAGCCGACCATGCCAGCATCAGCCTCGCCGGTGACACTGCCAATGGCGCTGATGCGGCTCTGGCTGGTTGCGAGATAGGAGCTGAGAACCAACTTTCCATCACGCAACTTGATGCCAGCCTTGTCGAGATCAAGGTTTTCGAGCATCGGGCGCATATCAGTCCCGTGCCAAATCGGCACTTCAGCCGGGCGCAGGGCCGGCAATTCGGACAGAAGCGAAAGTCCCTGGCGTTCGAGCGCCTCAAGGAAAATGGCCGACATTTCGGGGTCGAAGCGCCCAAGCGACGCAGCACCGAAGATGAGGCTTGTTTTCGCTTCCGCCCGCATCGCAATCGAGGCGAGGGCGATACTTGATGAGCTGTGCCCGGATACTAGCACACGCTTTGGCATGGCTTCCACACCCAGCCGGGGCATCTCGTCCGAAATCTGCCCGTTTGCGATCACGATCCGTCGGGGTGTGAGCACCCGCTCGCCGATCGCCACCTGCCGCGCGCTGAGAAACCGTGCCAGATCTGGCTCAACGCTCACACGCGCAGCACGCAACCGCTCTGGCGAGCGCGTAACCGAAATCCAACGCGCGAGTTCGTCATAACGGCGGTGGAACTCCGCTGCGCCGCTAAAGGGTGTCGAGGCAAGACGCGAGAGAATCTCACCGTCGCGGCGGGCAAAATCCAAAGCCGTCTCACCTTGCATCGTCACAACGACACTTGCGCCAAGTGCGGCAGCCCCCATGGCGAGATCGAGGCCGAGGCGGTCAAGACCGATGATGAGAAGGTCTAGCTTGTCCAACATGGAACTCCGCGCGATAGGCGTGCAAAGACCTGCCACGGCTTCGCGCTCGCACGCAAGGACTTCTCGCTCCCTTCGAATTCGGCTTTTTTGGATTGACATTTGCGGCTGGCTACCGTTTATGCCCCTTCGAATTGCCGCGAGCTTAGCGGTGGGCCGCGCCTTTCGGGGCGCGTTTTTGTTCGAGACCGGAGACTTCCGGCCTGAGTGAACCCACTGCCGGTGCTCCGGAACCACCAGAGTTAATCCAGGACGACCCCGATGAAGCGCACATATCAGCCGAGCAAGCTTGTTCGCAAACGCCGCCACGGCTTCCGCGCCCGCATGGCAACCGTGGGTGGCCGCAAGGTCATCGCGTCGCGTCGCCGCCAGGGCCGCAAGAAGCTGTCGGCCTGACACCGTCCGGGTTTGACCCGGATCGCAATGTTACAATGGACATCATCAACCCATCCGAGGGCGCAGCCAAAGGGCCAGCGCCCTCTTTTCGTCTCGAGACCATCCGGAAACGCGCGGATTTTCTCGCTGCAAATTCAGGAAAACGCGCCAACGGACCGGGTTTCACGCTTCTGCATCGCCAAAGCTCTGAACCTTCCTCCGCGCTGCGTTTCGGCTTCACGGTGACAAAGAAAGTGGGAACCGCCACCGAGCGCAACCGTATCCGCCGTCGCCTCAGAGAAGCCGTGCGAATGGCCCTGCCCGGATTTGATGAGGCCCGTGGGGACTTCGTCGTTCTTGCCCGGCGAGAAGCGCTTCAGGTGGAATTCACGGCGCTTGTCGCGGGGATATCGAAAGCGGTCACACTTCTATTAGCCGGCGGGGGTGCGGCATCAAGGCCGCGCCGTTGACGAAGTTCGCGAATATGCCTCCGCTGCGCTTGGCAAAGGCAGGGCTTCCGGCATAGAAGGCGCAACGAATTTCAGCCATGACGGTCGTGCTGTGCCCGTATTTCGGGCTCAAGGCGACCTGCCTCGCATCTTGCGAGACAGACGGAACGGGATCGATGAAGTCCGAAGACAACAAGAACCTCCTCCTCGCGATCTTGCTTTCCGTGATTGTCATGGTCGGCTGGAATTATTTTTACGGCAAGCCGGCACTCGATCAGCAGCGCCAGCAATCCCAGACTCAAGCGACACCCGGCCAGCCCGGTGCGGCAGGCTCGACCGTGCTACAGCCTCCGACGCAGGGCGGCAGCGTCGCCACACCGGCCCCTGCTCCAGGAACGACGGTCGCCCCCGGCACCAAGTTGCCGCGCGAACAGGCTTTGGCCCTCTCGCCGCGCCTCAAGATCGAGTCGCCGGAACTCTCGGGCTCGATTTCCTTGATCGGCGGGCGGATCGATGATCTCTCGCTCAACCGCTATCACGAGACGGTCGATCCCAAGAGCAAGACAATCGTGCTCTTTGCGCCGAATGGCGCGCAAGATGCATATTTTGCCGATTTCGGCTGGCTTCCCGCCGCCGGCCAGACCGCCCTTGTTCCCGGTGCTGAAACGCGCTGGCAGGCCAGCGGCGATACTCTGCGTCCCGGCGGCACCGTGACACTCACCCATGAGAACGGACAGGGTCTCGTCTTCACGCGCGTGATTGGGATGGACCAGAAATTCCTCTTCACGGTCACCGACTCTGTGAAGAACACCAGCGCCGCCCCGGTGGCGCTTTCCAACTACGGGCGCATCAGCCGCCATGGTACGCCTTCTGTTCTTGGCTTTTTCATCCTGCATGAGGGCTTGATCGGGTATCTCGATGACAAACTTCAGGAGCAGACCTTCGCGGATATCCAGAAGGCCAAAACCAAGACCTTCGCCAAAAACAATGGCGGCTGGCTTGGCATTACCGAAAAGTATTGGGCCTCGGCGCTGATTCCAGCGCAGGACAAGCCATTCTCTGCGGCTTTTGGTTCGAGTGGAGCTGCTACAACCGCCGTTTATGAAACGGCCGCGATCGGCGAACCCGCGACCATCCAGCCCGGTGGCGAACTCTCGACCACGATGCGGCTTTTCGCCGGCGCCAAAGAATTCAAGACGATCAACAGCTATCAGGCTGCTTTGAATGCCAAGAATTTCGACCTGATGATCGATTGGGGTTGGTTCTATTTCATTACCAAGCCGCTTTTCCATCTGATGGGCTGGGTGTTCGGCCTCGTCGGGAATTTCGGTGTCACGATCCTGATCGTCACGGTGCTGATCAAGCTCGCCTTCTTCCCGCTTGCGAACAAATCCTACGAGAGCATGGCGCGCATGAAGGCTGTTCAGCCGGAAATGCTCGCGATCCGCGACCGCTTCGGTGATGACAAGCAGAAGCAGCAACAGGCGATGATGGAGCTTTATAAGAAAGAGAAGATCAATCCTCTGGCGGGCTGTCTGCCCGTTCTGGTGCAGATCCCGGTTTTCTTCGCGCTCTACAAGGTGCTCTTTGTTACGATCGAGATGCGGCATGCGCCGTTCTTCGGCTGGATCAAGGATCTCGCGGCGCCCGACCCGACCTCGATCTTCAACCTGTTCGGCCTCTTGCCCTACAACCCGGCAACCGTGCCGGTTTTCGGCACCTTCCTGATGCTCGGAATCTGGCCCATCATCATGGGCATCACGATGTGGCTGCAGATGAAGATGAACCCGGAGCCGACCGATCCGATCCAGAAAACTGTCTTTGGCTGGATGCCGCTCTTGTTCACGTTCATGCTCGCCTCGTTCCCGGCCGGCCTCGTGATTTACTGGGCCTGGAACAACATCCTGTCGGTGGCGCAGCAATACGCGATCATGCGCAAGCTCGGCACCAAGGTGGAACTCTGGGACAATCTCAAGAGCACGTTCAAGCGCTCCTGAACAGAAAAGGGGCATCGCCATGTCTGGGGATGACCCCGATTACACCGAGGCCGGTCGACGCCTTTTCGCCCGCGAGCCCCAATTTTACTGGGCGGCAGCGAAGAGCACCGATCTGCCGCCTCCGCGCGGTCTCGAGATCGCCTTTGCCGGGCGTTCGAATGTTGGGAAATCTTCGCTCATCAACGCGCTCACCGGGCGCAACGCTTTGGCGCGAACGTCGAATACGCCGGGGCGGACGCAACAGCTGAATTTCTTCGACGTCTCAGGCGCGTTCTCGTTCATCGATATGCCGGGCTATGGCTTCGCGGCAGTCGGCAAGGAAAAAGTCTCGGCCTGGACCGGGATGATCCATGATTACCTGCGCGGCCGTGTGCAACTCGCCCGCGTGCTGCTGCTGATTGATGCCCGCCACGGCTTGAAAGCCAC
>JBOFZC010000190.1:0-6332 GCA_051654985.1 Rhabdaerophilum sp. | reverse complement strand
CCGCCAACATCATCGCTAGGGATGGCGGCAAGGTCATTGTCAGTGGCAATGAGCGCGTGATCCGCGCGCGCCTCTCGGATGCGAAATTCTTCTGGGACACCGACCGGAAGGTCTGGGAAAACGATCGCGAGTTCAAGCGTTTGGAGCGCTTCAAATCGGTCACCTTCCACGAAAAGCTCGGGAGCCAATGGGATCGTATCGAGCGTATCCGTGCTTTGGCGAAAGAGCTTTGCAAGGTCACGGGTGCAGACGAGGCGCTGGTGGATCGCGCGGCGCAGCTCTGCAAGCTCGATCTGCAAACCGAAGTCGTGGGCGAATTCCCGGAAGTGCAGGGTCTGATGGGGCGCAAATATGCGGGCCTCGTTGGCGAGCATCCGAGCGTCGCGGCGGCATGCGAGGAGCATTACAAACCCGTGGGGCCGAACGATACGGTTCCGCGCGATCCGGTTTCTGTCACCGTCGCGCTGGCCGACAAGCTCGATACCCTCGTGGGCTTCTGGGCCATCGACGAAAAGCCGACGGGCTCGAAAGACCCCTATGCTTTGCGGCGCGCAGCGTTGGGCGTGATCAGGCTGGTGTTAGAGAATGGGTTGAGAGTCAGCTTCTTTCAATTAATCTCAAATCAGTTTGAGATTAGCGCTTATGGTCGGATTGTTCGCGAAAAATCAAAGGCAATTTCAGCGCTTGAAGGTTCTTTGCAGAATTGGCCGAATTCTATTCAGTCAAAGTCAGAGATTTTAGCTGGAAAGGAGACATTACTTCAATTTAATACAATGGGATTTAGCGATGCAGGCTCAAGCGAAAACAATTGGAGAGACCTCCTCTCGTTCTTCCATGATCGCCTGAAAGTCATGCTCCGGGATTCCGGCGCGCGACACGATCTCGTCGATGCCGTGCTGGCCAATGGCGAAGCCAATGACGACCTCCTGCTCGTCGTGCGCCGTGTTGAGGCTTTGGGCACATTCCTCGAGACCGAGGACGGCAAAAATCTGCTCGCCGGTTACAAGCGCGCCGTCAATTTCCTCGCGCAGGCCGAGAAAAAAGATGGCGAGGGCGCTTTCGATAGCGAAGCCAGCCCCGCCTTGTTGCAAGAGCCGAGTGAGAAAGCATTGCTTTCCGCGCTCTCGAACGCCGGTGAGGCGACCTTGCACGCTGTGGGGCAGCAGGATTTCGCCTCCGCCATGCGCGCAATGGCGAGCTTGCGTGCGCCCGTCGATGACTTTGCCAACAATGTCATGGTCAATGCCGATGATCCAGCAATCCGCAAAAACCGACTCGCTTTGCTCGCCACGCTGCGCCGTGTGACGCGGCAGGTCGCGGATTTCTCGAAAATCGCGGGGTAACGCGTCGGTCTCCTGCCAGCCTTGACCTCGAATTGCCCCTCGTGGTTCCCTTGGGTTCGGGATCAGAATCGGGGGCGTTTCATGCGATGGGGCTTGCTGGGTTTGGTTCTTGTGCTGACTGCGGGACAGTCTTTCGCCCAGAGCGCGCGGCCAGTCTGCCCCGCGGATGCAGAGCGCGCGGGCTATTCACTCTGGGGTCCCGGTACGATCCAAACGGGGGAAACCAAACGCGGCACTCACGCTTGCGGCAAGCGGATTGAATGCATTGGCGCGAGACCGGGTGATCCGAAACGGACTTGCCGCTGGCTCTAGGTTGCTGCCTGAGCCAACCCATTCGTCAATCTGATCAATCCATCACGCCAATGTGTTTTCGGAATGCGGCAAAGCAGGCTAGCTTTCGGCGCTCGCGGTGCCTGTTTGCACCTGCGCGATCGGGGGATTCATGACCAATACAGCCAGCCGCGTTGTGCCTGCGGGCCTGATCATTCTGTGCGGGTGCATGATCGCGACGATCGGCTTCGGCCCGCGCGCTTCAATGGGCTTTTTCCAGCAGCCGATCATCTCGGCCAATGGCTGGGGGCGCGATGTCTTCGCGCTGGCCCTCGCGGTGCAGAACCTGCTCTGGGGTGTGGGCCAGCCCTTTATGGGGGCGATTGCGGATCGCTTCGGCACCTTGCGCGTGCTCTGGGTTGGTTTGGCGCTCTATGCGGCCGGTCTCTACATGATGACGGTTGCAACCGATCCTCTCACGCTCAACCTCACGGCGGGCGTGCTGATCGGATTTGGCCTTGCGGGTTCGAGCTTCAACCTCGTGCTCGCGGCTTTCGCAAAGCTGTTGCCGCCTGAAAAGCGCAGCATGGCCTTTGGTTTCGGCACGGCGGCGGGCTCGTTCGGGCAGTTCTTGTTCTCGCCGCTCTCGGTGGTTCTGATTCGCGATTATGGCTGGCAGAATGCGCTGGTGGTGTTCGCGCTTCTGACGTTGCTGGCTATGCCGCTCGCTCTTGCGCTCGCCACGCCACCTCAGGGAAAATCCGGGCCCGCAGCCGCGAACGAGAATGTCGAGGGGCAGACCGTGCGGCAAGCCCTGGCCGAGGCGTTTCGGCATCGCTCCTATGTGTTTCTTGTGCTCGGGTTTTTCACCTGCGGCTTCCAGCTCGCCTTCATCACCGTGCATTTGCCGAGCTATTTCAAGGATGTCGGCCTGCCGCCTGAGGTGGGCGGGCTCACGCTCGCTTTGGTGGGATTGTTCAATATTGTGGGTTCCCTCAGCGCGGGCTGGCTTGGCAATCGCATGCCCAAGCGCTGGATCCTCGCCGTGATTTACCTGGCGCGCTCGATTGTCACGATCGGGCTGCTGGCCTCCATCCCCTTCGTGCATATGCCGGTGAGCGTGTTCGGCTACGTGACGACCGTGGGCGTGATCTCAGCGCTCCTTTTCGGGGCGTTCACGGGGCTTTTATGGCTCTCGACCGTGCCGCCGACAGCCGCTTTGGTCTCGATCATGTTCGGCCCACGCTATATGGCGATGCTCTATGGCTTCGCGTTTTTCTCGCATCAGGTCGGCGGATTTCTGGGCGTGTTTCTGGGGGGAATTCTCTTCGAGAAAACCGGGAGTTACGATGTGGTCTGGTGGCTATCCGTTGGGCTCGGGGTTTTCTCGGCGCTGATCAATTTGCCGATCAGCGAAAAGCCCGCGCCGCGCGCGGCTTTCGCGCCGCAACCGACGTGAGACCAGGAGGAGGGCTCAGCCCTCCTCGCCTTCGAGCAGACGCCGCTGACGCGTGAGTTCTTGTCCAAAATAATCCAGAAATGCGCGCACTCGCGCTGCTTTTTTCAGATCAGGATGCGTGAGAATCCACAATCCGGAATCGGCTTTCGGCGTCAGCGGAATTCTCACCAGAGACGGACTCTTCGCACCCATGAAACAGGGCAAAATGCCCGCGCCGATATTGGCAAGAAGCGCATCTTCGGCAGCCGATACCGCGCTGACCTTCGCCACGAGGCTTTCAGGTGCGATATTGTCCTCCAGCCATTTTGCCGGCGCCATGGCGTGGATCGGATAGCTCATCCCGATCCAGGGAATGCCGGGCATGAGAAACCCTGCAGCGTCTTTCGGATCAAGCCCGTGCTGCGCGATAAAGGCCTTGGAGGCGTAGGCGCTCCAGGCAATCGTGCCGACACGGCGGCCAACAAGTGTTTCGGGTGGATCGACGGCTGCGCGGATCGCCACATCGGCATCGCGACGTGACAGGTTCAGCGGCCGGTTGTCGATCACGAAATCCAACAGGATTTCCGGGAATTTGTCGCGGAAGCCGCAGAACGCTGGCGCGATCAGGTCAGAGAACATCGTGTCGGTGGTCGTAACCCGCAGTTCACCGGAAGGGCGAACATCTTGCCCGGCGATGCGGCGCTCGAACTCAATGATCGATTCCGACATGCGGGTCGCAAGAGCCACCATTTCCTCGCCAGCCGAGGTGAGCATGTAGCCGGTGCGTGCGCGCTCGAAAATACGCACGCCGAGTTGATCTTCCAGCGTGTTAAGCCGGCGGAAAACAGTGGAATTATTGACGGTCAACGCTTCCGCTGCTCCACCGAGCGAGCGCGCATCAGCAATCGCCTTCACAAGGCGAAAATCGTCCCAGGCGAGGGGTTGAGTCATCTCTCTCCGCCGAAAATCTTGTCAGTTTCGCAAAAATTGCGTCCAATCGGTTTATATAGCAACCAAACTATCGTTGACAGGGGTTTAAACCCTGAATTGAGTAGAACTTAAGTCATAGGAACATGGTTTATCGAGGGCTTGCTGCCCGTTGTAAGCGGTCAAATATTGCTTCTCCAAGCCCTTCATTGGAGAAATTCACCACCGCTATTCCAGAAGGAGAAAGTGAATCCAAATGCCGCAAACTGGCATAGAGGTTCGAGGCGGCCTCCTCGAGGCTGCCTGAAGGTGAAAGATTGAGAGTCAATTCCGGGATAGCGCCGGGTGGTATCTCTTGCCCAAATGCAAGACAGGCCTCGCCCGGGAGGACATTTATCGCGTTCAGCCTGATGGGTGCGCGCGGCGCATAATGCGAAGCAAGGCGACCAGGTGATAGCGGGTTCGCTTCGCTGGTCTGGTCCGGTAAGGCGACGAGGTGGCCGATCACCCTTTCTGCCTCTGCACGTGTGACCGCGCCGGGGCGAAGCAAGATGGTGTCAGCGCCGATACAAGCGAAGATTGAGGATTCCAGCCCCACCGCGCTGGCCTCGCCCATGACGATCGCATCGATGCGGCTGTCGAGATCGGCCAGCACATGCTCCGCCTCGGATGGTGAGACATGTCCCGAGACATTCGCACTGGGTGCCGCGATGGGCCGGCCGGCCGAGCGCAAGATCGCCTGCGCGATCGGGTCAGCTGGTACGCGGATCGCAACCGTATCGAGCCCGGCGCGCGCCAGGTCACAGACCTGGCAATCCGGCCTCGCGGGCACAACAAGAGTCATCGGGCCGGGCCAAAACGCCTCTGTGAGCGCGCGTGCATCGACATTGAAGTTGCCTAGTGCGAAAGCCTCTTCTGCCGTTTCCACATGTGCGATCAGCGGATTAAAACTGGGGCGCCCCTTCGCAGTGTAGATGCGTGCCACTGCCCGGGCATTGGTCGCATCCGCGCCAAGTCCGTAGACGGTCTCAGTCGGGAACGCGACAAGCTGCCCAGCCGTCAGGAGTCGACCGGCTTTCGCAAGGGATGGCGCATCGATGCCGAGGCGAATTGTGATCATCAATTTTTGACCAAGCGGGAGTTTACAAGCTAGATAGTTCATATATAAACAATCTAGTTCGCAGGCGCTTTCCTAGAGAGTTGGTGCGCGCGAGGCAAATCGGTCTGGCCTTGCGGCGCCTGCGCTTCTAATCTGATCTGCAAAGAGGGCGACAGCGCCCCACAACATTCGGGATGGAGGCAAGCATGACCTATCGCGCGCCGGTTGAGGATATCCTGTTCGCCATGCGCCACGCCGCCGGCATGGATCGCGGCATTGAAAGCGGGCTTTTCGCCGATCTCGCCGACGGCATGGCCGAGGCCGTGCTGGAAGAGGCCGCGAAATTCGCCGAAAGCCGTATCGCGCCGCTCAATCATTCCGGCGACAAGCAGACATCCCGGCTCATCGATGGTCAGGTTATCACTCCGAAGGGCTTCAAAGAGGCCTATACCGATTGGGCCGCTGGCGGTTGGGCGGGAGTCGCCGCAGAGCCGGATCACGGCGGGCAGGGCTTGCCTGTCCTTCTGAATATCGGCTGCACCGAATTGTGGAACGCCGCAAACCTCGCTTTTGCGCTCAATCCTTTGCTCACGATGGGCGCTGTCGAGGCGCTCACTGCGCATGGTTCGGATCACCTGAAGACAACCTATCTCGAGAAGATGATTTCGGGGCAATGGACCGGAACAATGAACCTCACAGAGCCGCAGGCGGGTTCGGATCTGGCGCTGCTCACGAGCCGCGCTGAACGCAATGGCGATGGCACCTATCGGATTTTCGGCTCCAAGATTTTTATCACCTATGGCGATCACGATCTCACCGAGAACATCGTGCATCTCGTGCTGGCGCGACTGCCGGATGCGCCACCGGGCACACGCGGCATCTCGCTGTTCGTGGTGCCGAAATTCATCCTCGACGCCAATGGCCATCCGGGCGAGCCGAATGATGTCCGTTGTCATGCGCTCGAGCACAAACTCGGCATCCATGCTTCTCCCACCGCCACAATGATCTATGGCGACAAGGGAGGCGCGCTCGGCTGGCTCGTCGGCGAGGAGAACAAGGGTCTCAACTGCATGTTCACGATGATGAACAATGCGCGCCTCGCGGTGGGAGTGCAGGGGGTTGCGGTGGCTGATCGCGCCTACCAACAGGCGCTCGCCTATGCGCAGGATCGCAAACAGGGCAAGGCGGTGGGTGCGGCATCCGCCAGCCCGATCATCGCTCACCCCGATGTGAAGCGCATGCTTCTCGAAATGCG
>JBOFZC010000189.1:0-23964 GCA_051654985.1 Rhabdaerophilum sp. | reverse complement strand
GCCGACGGTAAGATTGATTGGCGATATCGCGAGCTCTTCCGCCCGAACCTACGGATCGAAGACGGCGTATTCCGTCGTTATGCCCAATGGCATGTATGGCAAACTCAGTTTCGAGGCGATCGACGCTCTATCCGATGATTTTGCCGTCTATCTCCGTGAAGAGCTCGGGCTGCATGTCGGTGACAGGGTTGCCCTTCAGGTCCCCAACAGCCTGACATTTCCCATCGCGGCGTTTGGTATTGCGAAAGCCGGGCTCGTTCTTGTGAACACCAACCCGCTTTACACCGGCACGGAAATGGGCCGCCAATTCGCCGATGCCGGCATTCGTGCACTCGTGATTGTCGACATGTTCGCGGACAAGCTGGAAGAAGCCTGCTCGATCAACAATGTCGAGCACATCATCATCGCAGCTGTGTCTGAGCAGATGCCCCGGATGGTGAGTGGGGTCATTCGACTGGTGCAGCGCTATTGGGACAGGTCTCTGCCGCCGATTACACGGTCCCATCATCTGTTTGCAGAGACTCTTGCGCGCGGCGCATCGGTGCGGGCGAAACGTGGCATCCGCGTTCGTGACTACACGCAGAATGTATCACCAAACGATCTCGCTGTGTTGCAATACACGGGCGGCACGACCGGCATCGCCAAGGGGGCGATGTTGAGCCACTCCAATCTGGTCACGAATGTCGCGCAGGCTGAAACGTGTTTCAGTGGTGAAATGCGCCCGGGCGTTGAAGTCGTCCTGACTGCGCTGCCGCTCTATCACATCTTCGCTTTCACCGCGAACATGCTGCTGTTCCACAAATGGGGCGCGCAAAACATTCTTATCCCCAATCCGCGGCCGATCTCGAACCTTAAGCGCGCTTTCGAAAACCACGCGATCACCTGGATGACCGGCGTGAACACGCTGTTCAATGCGCTGACAAACGAGTTCTGGTTCGCGGAAGATCCGCCAAAATCCTTGCGCGGCGCGGTGGCGGGCGGCATGGCACTGCAGGCCTCCGTGGCCGAGCGCTTCAAGGCGGTCACCGGAGTTGATGTGCTAGAGGGCTACGGGCTCACAGAATCTTCGCCAATCGTCACCTTCAATTCTCGCGAGAAATTCCGGCTTGGAACCATCGGGCAACCAATGCCAGAAACTGATATTCGCCTGCTAGATGCTGAAGGGCGCGAGGTGGCAGTCGGCGAACCTGGCGAATTGGCAGTTCGCGGCCCACAAGTGATGGCCGGATACTGGAACAAGCCGGACGAAACAGCGGGAACGCTACGCAACGGCTGGCTGATGACAGGCGATATTGCCACCATCGACTCCGATGGTTTCTACCGGATCGTTGACCGCAAGAAGGACATGATCCTTGTCTCTGGCTTCAACGTCTATCCGAACGAGGTTGAGGATGTGCTGGCAGCTCATCCGGGCGTGCTGGAGGCGGCGGTTGTCGGAATTCCAGATGGTGCGGCTGGCGAGGCCGTCTGTGCTTTCGTGGTGCGCCGAGACAAGCAGGCTCCGACAACGGAGCAATTGCGCGAGCACTGCAAGGCGCATTTGACCGCCTACAAGGTGCCCAAACGCGTCGAGTTCCGAGAATCGTTACCGAAGACAAATGTCGGCAAGTTCTTGCGGAAAGATTTGCGCGCTGAACTCACCGGTAAGGGGGCCTGACATGGTTGGAGCATTCGAACAGGCGGTGCTCGCCGCCATGATTTTCGTGATCATGCTGGGCATGGGGGCGGCGCTGACACCGCGCGATTTCATGCTCGCTTTCAAGAAGCCTTTCGGACTTCTGATCGGCCTTGTCTCGCAATACGGGATCATGCCAGCCATTGCGCTAGGCCTCGCGCTGATTTTACCGGTTCCGGATGCCGTCAAAATCGGCATCGTGATCATGGGCAGCATGCCGGGTGGAACGACCTCGAACATCTTCACCTATTTCGCCAAAGGCAATCTCGCGCTGTCCGTGCTGATGACAGTGAACTCCACGATTGTCGGCGTGCTGGCGATTCCGTTTCTGGTGATCACCAATCTTGCAATCCTCAAGGCTGCAGGGGAGATTTCGGTTGTAATTCCCGCTGGCAATATTGTCGTCACGCTGATCCTGTTGCTGGTTCCAGTTGTCATCGGCGTGCTGCTCAGGCGCTGGAACGCCAATGTCGGTGCCCTGGTGGAGCTCACAGGCGGGGCGCTTGGTGTTCTTTTTATCCTGCTTTTGCTCATCACTTGGGTGCCACGCAATTGGCAATTCCTGATGCAAACCCCGCTTTCGGTATTTGCCTGCGTGATCCTGCTCGGATGGCTCGGATTTTTCTTCGGCTATCTCTTTTCGCGGATGCTGAAATTCTCTTTCCGGGACTCGCAGACCATCGCGATGGAGATCGGTATCCAGAATGGCCCCCTAGCCATCGCGATTGTGGTATTCACCTTTACGGGGCCATTGTTGAATATGCAGCAGGCGGTGATGTCGGTTCCAGCGCTTTACTCCCTGTTTATCGTCATTTCATCGACCATGCTGACCATCTGGTTCCGGCGCGTGAATACGGCTCAAGAACAAAAGATCCCCAACGCACTCCTCTGAGGATCATGTCGATGTTACCGGCAGCGTGGGGCTGTTGATCTAAAGCATTCAGCATGCGGCTGAGGCGCATCACGTGTTGTGTTCGGGCTTCGTCTGGAATCGTGCCTGGATGTTCTCGCTGACTATCCCATCGTTCTGAACGCGCGCCTGAAACGGGTTCTTCCGATGATGCCTGAACAGGCTCGGTTTATAGGAACATTCTGGGAGCTATCACTCAGTTGCTTCTTGCTTCGGTTAGGTCGCAATCGAGATTGAGCGCTGCCCCTGTTGCGATAGCCGTGCAGGGATGGGGCGCGGCAAGCTAGGCGAAAAAAGCTTCCATCACTCTGGGATCGCCCTGGAAAAATCGTTTCATTGAAAGCGACAGCCCCCGCCCTAACGTCGAGGCCGTCGACATCGGAACATTCTAATCAGATCACTCAATGCGGGCCGATCATCCGAGAGCCACAAGGCAAAGGGACCCGTCCTATTGGTTGTCTCTATAGTGAGATCATAACTTCTTCTATTGCACAATGTACTTCAAAAATTGGCATAGGCAGCAGTTATTTTGGCTATAACATTTTCTCATTGAGTAACATTTTTCTGATTTTTGATCTATGTTTGAACCAGAATCGACGTAAAACTCACGTCAATCGACTTCGTTTTCAATCGCAATTTTAAATAAATATTCAACACTATAGGCCATAATATTTGTAGTTGTATTTTTCGCGAGGGCACGATGAAAATGACCGGCTTCGCAAGTCGCGAGATGAAAGCGGTGAATCACTCACCAGAGAGTGATGATGCGGTCTACATGCAATTAATTCAATCCCTTTATGGGACTCCGGCGACCGTTATAGTCGGTACTATGATCATAACTACAGTAATATTTAGTGCTTATTTCTTGAGTAAAGATCCAATTTTTCTATTTATCGGAAGCATTTCTGCTCTTGTCAGTTTTTTTAGAACAATCAGCCATATCATTTACTATAGGTATGGCCGAAATAGCACCGATCGTGGCACTCAGCAAAAATACGAGACGCTCGCTTTGCTCGGCGCCTGGCTGATGGCCGCAACCGTGGGGTGCTTCGGTGCATATTCGGTCATTGCCCATACGTTTCAAGCTGCCTCGGTTCTCGGCGTCGCACAGACCATGGGCTATTTGGCAGGGGTTGTTGGGCGCAACGTGTCGAGGCCCTACATCACGCAAGCACAGATGTCGCTCGTCTCAATGCCGTTCATTGGCGGGCTGCTTTGGACTGGCGAAGCCGCCTACATCGTGATCGGCGTCGCAGTAGCCTTCACGCTGCTCGCGACCATTACCAGTGTTCATTCCATTTATTCGGTGTTTATCTCGCGCATCCAGACCATGCGAAAGCTTGAAATTCAGGCCACCACCGATGCCTTGACTGGCCTCGCGAACCGACCGTTGATTTTGCAAAAGATGCAAGAACTTCACGCCAACGCCGAGTCATTTGCAGTGATCTCGGTCAATATCGACAATTTCAAATACATCAACGACGTCTTCGGCTATGAAATCGGCGATCAATTCTTGATCGAAACGGCCAAGCGCATCCAGGTCCTTTGTTCGGGCCAGAACATCTTGGCCAGAACCGGCGGCAATGAGTTCACGCTCCTCGTACCTGGCGAGAACCCCGAGCATTCACTTCAGATAGCGCATGATGTCCTTGCCGCGATCTCTCTCCCGCTCGTCGTTCGAAACCTCAGGTTGCGCGCCACAGCCAGCGCCGGTATCTCTAACGAAGCGTCCATGAGCCCGGATGAAGCGTTGAAATGCTCCGACCTCGCACTCTTTGAGGCAAAATCCAGCGGCCGAAACAAAGTCTGCGTCTATTTACCCAAGATGCGAGAGAAGTTCGAGGAGCGCCTCTCGCTCGAGCATGATTTGCGTTACGCGATTGAGAACGGCGAGATTCAGCTCGCGTATCAACCCATTGTGGATCTAAAAACACGTCAAACCATGATGGTTGAAGCGCTGATGCGCTGGAGTCATCCAAGCAAAGGCTCTATTTCGCCGGCTGTGTTCATCCCTGTCGCCGAGGCAACAGGGCAGATCCTGCTCCTCGGTTCATGGGCGATGCAGATGGCCTGCCATGCCGCCACCAACTGGCCCGCGCATATCGGCATTTGCGTCAATCTCTCAGTCAAGCAATTCCGGGCCGATCACGATCTGGTCGCGATTGTGCAATCGTGCCTAGAGTCCTCTGGACTTGCTCCAGAACGTCTAACCCTTGAAATTACAGAGTCATTCTTGATTGAACAGCCGCAACTGGTGATTGAAACACTAGAGCGCTTGCGCAAAATTGGTGTAAGGATCGCATTGGATGATTTTGGGTCCGGCTATTCTTCTTTGAACTACATCGCACAATTGCCGTTAGATAAAATCAAGATCGATCGAACGTTTACGGCGTTCATCACAACGTCGCAAAAAAGTGTCTCCCTCATGCGAGGAATTGTCGCTATTGCGCGAGACCTGTCTTTGGAAGTAATTGTTGAAGGGGTTGAGACAGAAGAACAGCTGGAAGAAATCCAATCCTATGGAGTGGACGGAATTCAGGGCTATGTCTTTGCTCGGCCGATGGACGTTGTATCTTTGATTCCATATCTCTTGCAGAGAATTAAAGCGAGTAACCTATGGCTCCCAACCATCCAGTTGGAAAAGACCTCCTATCGGCCTCCGACCTTAGTCAAGGCGACATCCAGGATGTGATCGAACGCGGCCTTCGGATCATGAAAGCTGAAGGCCGCAGCTCCAACATCA
This sequence comes from Rhabdaerophilum sp., assembly GCA_051654985.1. Classification (GTDB taxonomy): domain Bacteria; phylum Pseudomonadota; class Alphaproteobacteria; order Rhizobiales; family Beijerinckiaceae; genus Rhabdaerophilum. Next base: position 18,636 of record JBOFZC010000189.1, on the reverse strand, counting down.
CCAACAGTCAAAAAATTGTAGCGAATATGTTTTTCCAGCGCAGCACTCGAACCAAACTCGGTTTCGAAGCAGCAGCTTTGCGCCTGGGGCATCGCACCATCGATGCCTATGATCCCGAGCGCAACCGCGCCGGCTCAGCCAATGGCGACAGCTTCAGCGATCATATCCGCACGATAGCCCAGTTTTCTGACCTGATCGTCTTCCGGCATAGCGACGAAGAACAGTGTTATGAAGTGTCCCGACTGTCGCCGGTTCCGGTTATCAATGGCGGCAACGGAACGGCAGAGCACCCCACTCAGGCCCTGATCGATCTGTTTTGCATGGTGGTGATGAAGGGGAACGTCAATTCTCAGAGTTTGGTCATCAGCTGCGATTCACGGGCGCGCTACGCCTATTCCCTGGTTCTGCTGCTTAAGCACATGCCGCCCAAACGCCTGACCTTCTGCGTCGATCCGACACTTGAATTTGCACCAAAGACCATGGCGGCTCTAGCAGATTTGGAGAAGAAGGGAACGAAAATAGCCATTTCGCATGATCTCGAGGAATGTCTGGACCACGATATCCTGAACATCCAGACCCAGGATCTCACCAGCAAGGTGAAATCCGTTTTGGGCGATGCTGATCTGCCGAGTTATGGCGAAAAGGAACGCTTTGTGATCACAGCGGAAAAAATCCTGAAGGCGAAATCGGATATCATCATTCTCAATCCGCTCCCAAGACAGGGCGAGTTGGATGTATCCTGTGACGCCCTTCCGAATGCCCGCTATTTCGAGCAGGTGAAGCTCTCCAATTTCGTTCGCATGGCCGTGCTGGAGAGGATGCTCGCGGGCATCCCGTGGAGTGGTGCTGCGCGCAATTATTATTCAGGTGCAGCCTGAACGGCGAAGGGGTCGCGGGCCCTCATACAGAGGCGCCAATTTTGCAGATGCCACTGCACAGAATTCTTGGCTTTTCGCTTTGAGCCCAATGCCCTATGGGTCCCGCAATCTTTCGCGGAACCGGCATATCCATGATTCGTCTCGAGAATATCTCCAAGCAGAACAGCAGCCAGCTTCTCTTCATTGAAGCATCTGCCGCGCTCTTCAAAGGCGAGAAGGTCGGGCTTGTCGGCCCGAATGGCGCGGGGAAAACCACACTTTTCCGTATGATGACCGGGCAAGAACAACCCGATGAGGGTCAGGTCTCGGCCGATCGCGGCGTCACCATCGGCTATTTTAGCCAGGATGTCGGCGAGATGTCCGGCCGCAGCGCCGTTGCGGAAGTCATGGATGGCGTCGGTCCGGTGAGTGCCGTCGCGGCTGAACTCAAGAACCTCGAAGCTGCGATGATGGACCCCGCGCAGGCGGACAAAATGGACGAGATCATCACCCGCTATGGCGAAGTGCAGGCCCGCTTCGAGGAACTCGACGGCTATGCCCTCGATGGACGGGCGCGCGAGGTGCTCGATGGCCTCGGCTTCAGCCAGGAGATGATGGATGGCGATGTTGGCAAGCTCTCGGGCGGGTGGAAAATGCGCGTGGCACTTGCGCGTATCCTGCTCATGCGACCCGATGCGATGCTGCTCGATGAGCCCTCGAACCATCTTGATCTCGAAAGCCTGATCTGGCTCGAGGCGTTTCTGAAGGGCTATGAGGGTGCCCTGATGATGACTTCGCATGACCGCGAATTCATGAATCGGATCGTGACCAAGATCGTCGAGATCGACGGCGGGAATCTGACCACCTATTCCGGCAATTACGAATTCTACGCCGAGCAACGCGCCCTGAATGAAAAGCACCAACAGGCGCAATTCGAGCGCCAGCAGGCGATGCTCGCCAAGGAAATCAACTTCATTGAGCGCTTTAAAGCGCGTGCGAGCCATGCCGCGCAGGTGCAAAGCCGTGTGAAGAAGCTCGACAAGATCGAGCGCGTCGAGCCTCCAAAACGTCGCCAGACCGTTTTGTTCGAATTCCAGCCCGCGCCACGCTCGGGCGATGACGTGATCGCTGTGAAAGGCGTGCACAAACGCTATGGCAGCCGCACGATCTATGAGGGTCTGGACTTTCACGTGAGGCGCAAGGAGCGCTGGTGCGTGATGGGCATCAATGGTGCCGGAAAATCGACCCTTCTCAAGCTCGTCGCGGGAGCCACGAAGCCCGATGACGGCTCGGTCGCGATCGGTGTGGGTGTCAAGATGGGCTATTTTGCCCAGCACGCGATGGAAGTGCTGGAGGGCGACAACACCGTGTTCGAGATGCTCGAACACAGTTTCCCGCAGGCCGGGCAAGGTTCGTTGCGCGCGCTCGCAGGCTGTTTCGGGTTTTCGGGGGATGATGTCGAAAAACGCTGCCGCGTGCTCTCAGGCGGCGAGAAGGCGCGTCTTGTCATGGCGCTGATGCTGTTCGATCCGCCGAACCTCTTGGTGCTCGATGAGCCGACGAACCACCTTGATATGGCGACGAAAGAAATGCTGATCGCAGCGCTCTCGCAATTTGAAGGAACGATGCTGTTCGTGAGCCATGACCGGCACTTCCTCGCGGCACTCTCAAACCGGGTGCTGGAACTCACACCTGAGGGCATCCACCGCTATGAGGGCGGTTACACCGAATATGTCGCGCGCACAGGCCATGAGGCGCCGGGGCTCAGAAGCTGAGTTAGCCCGCCGGCTTCTCCCAGAAGATCGCGGCTCCCTCGTCGGCGCGGCCGACGACAGCACGGAAGCCGGCAAACATCTCTCGCCCCAGGCCTTCCTCGACGTCGAGATTGTTCGGAATTGCGGGCATACGTTGCGCCATTTCGCGCGGATCAACCGCGACATCGAGGTGGCCACCCGCTGAATCGATGGTGATGATGTCGCCATCTCTCAGCTTCGAAATCGGCCCACCTTCTTTGGCTTCGGGCGTCACGTGAAGCGCGCTGAGCACCTTGCCTGAAGCGCCGGAGAGTCGCCCATCCGTCAGCAGCGCAACGCGCAGGCCGCGATTTTCAAGGACGCCAAGGGCCGGCATCAGCGAATGCAATTCCGGCATACCATTCGCCATCGGCCCCTGATTGCGGATGACGATGATCGTGTTCTCGGTGATGCCATTCGCCTTGAAAACCGCTTGAAACTGCTCTGGCGTTTCGAAAACGCGCGCAGGTGCCGTGAGCGATTGCTTCTCAGCAGCGATCGCAGAGGTTTTCACAATTCCGCGCCCCACCCCGCCCCTCACGAGGGCAATGCCGCCTGTGGGTTGGAAAGGATTACCCATCGGGCGCAAAATGCCGGGCTGCGGCGAGATTTCTGGCGGGTCGCGATAAACCATCGTGCCGTTTTCCAGCACAGGCTCGCGGGCATAGGGCGCGAGGCCACGCCCAGCGAGCGTCTCGACATCCTCAAACAACAGCCCGGCATGGAGCAATTCCCGCATCACGAAAGCGAGACCGCCCGCGGCGTGGAACTGGTTCACATCCGCTGAGCCGTTGGGATAGATCCGAGCCAGCAACGGCACGACGCTCGCGAGATCGGCGAAATCCTCCCAGGTGATTCGGAAACCCGCCGAACGCGCCATCGCGACGAGATGGATGAGATGGTTGGTCGAGCCGCCTGTCGCGTGGAGGCCGACAATCGCGTTGATGAACGAACGCGCATCAAGCCATTCGCCGATCCCCTGCCCGCTTTCAGCCTTGGCCAAAACGAGGCGAACGGCCTCTTTCGTAAGCGCTTCGCGCAACGGCGTGCCGGGCTTGATGAAAGCCGCGCCGGGAACATGGAGGCCCATGAATTCCATCAGCATCTGGTTCGAATTCGCCGTGCCGTAAAAAGTGCAGGTGCCGGGCGCATGGTAGCTCTTCATCTCGGCTTCGAGGAGCTTGTCGCGCCCCACCTCGCCCGCCGCATAGGCCTGTCGCACGCGGGCTTTCTCATCGTTCGGGAGCCCTGTCGGCATCGGCCCGGCAGGCACAAACGCAACCGGCAAATGCCCGAAACTCAAGGCGCCCATCACGAGACCAGGAACAATCTTGTCACACACACCGAGCATCAGGCCGGCATCGAACACGTTATGCGAGAGTGACACAGCCGTCGCCATCGCGATGACATCGCGCGAGAAGAGCGACAGCTCCATGCCCGGCTGTCCTTGCGTGATGCCATCGCACATCGCCGGCACACCACCTGCGACCTGCGCCGTGGCACCGAGACTCGCTGCCGCCGTCTTGAGAATCCCGGGATAAGCCTCAAGCGGCTGATGCGCCGAGAGCATGTCGTTGTAGGACGTGACGATGCCGATATTCGGCGCTGTGGCATTCGCCACTTTCTCCTTATCGCCGACGCCACAAGCCGCAGCGGCATGCGCGAGATTTCCGCAGGAGAGCTTCCGCCTGGGTGGATTGTTCGCGCGAACCCTGCGGATCATCGCGAGATAGGCGGTACGGGTCTCACGCGAGCGCGCCTCGATCCGCTTGAGAACGACATCAAGCATCGAAGAAACGGGTGTGAGAGCCGGCATGTGGTTTGTTTCCCGATCAGCGTTCATGACAATGGCCAGCAAGCTGACGCCAGATAGGCGGGTCGCGAGCATATCAAATATGTTTTTATATTACAAAATTAGTAGTATAAAAACAAAAAACAACCCAAACAGGGCTGATTCCAAATCAGCAATCGCCAAGATGGCACGATTTTGCGTCAACGATCGCGGTGAAGATAGCCTGAAATCGCCTCGGTAAGCTTGTCGGCGCGTTCGACGTTCTCTGGGTCGGAGAGCATCAAGGCCGCGACCAGCGTTTCAGCAATCGCTAAAGCTGAAACTAGACTCGATGAAAGCACGGGATGTCGCGCCGGTGCGAGCAACAGCGTGTCAGCCAGCGGAGCCAGGGGCGATGCTGGGCTGTCGGTGATCACCACAAGATGCGCTCCGCGATCCTTCGCAAAACGCGAGAGCCGCACCACATCGCTCGCATAACGCGGCACAGTGATCGCTATGACGAGATCGCGCGCATCGAGAGCCATCAGGCGTCCGGCGGCAACTTCCGTCCCTCCATACTCGACCACGTTCACCACCGCCGGATGATAGGGTTGCAATCCGAGCACCAGGAGCCCCGCAATATGGGCCGAGAGCCCGAACCCCATGACATGCACAGCCCGCGACGCGCGAATGCGTTCGGCGAGAGCGGTGAGCTGGGTCTCCAGCCCGCGCGCATCGCAGAGGCCGAGCTCGTCGCGGATCGCGGCGAATAGCGTGCCACCGCGCCGTTCTTGCGGGGCGAGATGGATTTGCTCGCGCAACTTCGCCACCGGGTCCATCATGCCCTGCACGGCTTCTGCAAGAGCCGAGCGCAGGGCTGCATAACCCGAAAACCCCATTTCCCGCGCGAAACGGCTGATGGTTGGCGGCGAAATGCCCGAGATGCGCGCGATATCCTCGATTGAGGAGGCAGCGACCTTTGCCGGATGCCGCAGCACAAATTCCGCGAGTTCACGATGCGAACGCGAGCCCTCAACACGCATCGCGTCGAGCTTACCCGCGAGCTTCGTATCGCCGAGAGCAGCCCAGAGCGGGGGCTCGATCCCGCCGCTGGAAATGTCATCCTCAGAATTTTTTGATATGATTTTTTTCATCTCTTGCGTTTTTGGAATTTTTCATTCATTTCGTCAATCCTCGAGATTGATCCTCGATCCGTTCCAGGGAGACAAACAAGATGGTTCGCAAGCTTTTCACCGCATTTGCACTGGTTTTCGGCCTGTCTTCCGGCGCATCCGCGCAAGGCGAGACAATCCGCATCGGCATTGAAGGCAATTACCCGCCTTTCTCGATGATCGCGCCGGACGGCAAAATCTCCGGCTTTGACATCGACATCGCCAATGCCGTCTGCGCGGAGATCAAGGCGCGCTGCACCTTCGTGCAGCAGGAATGGGATGGGATGATCCCGGCGCTCAACGCCAAGAAGTTCGACATGATCGTCGCCTCGATGACGATCACTGAAGAGCGCAAGAAGGCCGTGGATTTCTCCGACCCCTACTATGATGTCCCCTCGCGTTGGGTGGCAAAATCCGGAGCATTCAAGGAAGCGACCCCGGCTTCGCTCAAGGGCAAGAAGATCATCGTGCTGCGCAACTCGCCGCGCGCCAAGTTCGTCCAAGACAATTACAAAGACAGCGAAGTGCTGCTCGTCGCGAAAGAGACAGAGGTTTATCTCGAGCTCATCGCGGGTCGCGGCGATATCGCCCTCGGCTCGTCCGTTGTCTCGGGTGAAGCATTGCTGAAAAAGCCGGAAGGCAAAGGATTTGCGCAGGTTGGCGAGCCGATCCGCATCGGCGCGGGCGGCGGTGTCGGTATTGCGATGCGCAAGGACGATGCAGCCCTGCGCGAGAAGGTGAATGCGGCGCTGAAGGCCATTCGCACCAACGGCACCTACAAGAAGCTTGCTGACCAATATTTCGATTTCGACATCGCTGGCGGCGTCTGAGCCTGCCCTGCCACCGGCGGCGCGCGTGACAGCGCGCGCCGCGCGGTTCATCTTTCCGAACTGACCAAAGACTTTCCAGCGCCAGGAGGAGGTGAGCGATGTTGCATGGCTATTTGCCTGCCATTCTCGGCGGTCTAAAATCGACGCTTCTTGTGGCCGCGACCTCGCTCGCCATTGCCTGCCTGTTCGGGCTGATCGGCGCGAGCGCGAAGCTCTCGTCGTCGCGCCTCGCGAATGCGTTGGCTGGCATCTACACCACGATGATCCGCGGCGTGCCGGAACTCGTGCTGATGCTGTTGATTTTCTATGGCGGACAGATTGCCATCAACAATCTCGCCGACCGCATGGGTTGGGGCTATCTCGACATCAATCCGTTTCTTGCCGGTACAATGACTCTCGGCTTCATTTTCGGCGCCTTTCTCACCGAGACTTTCCGTGGCGCGATCCTCGCCATCCCACGCGGGCAGATTGAGGCGGCGCAGGCGTATGGCATGACGCGCGGGCAGGTTCTTCGCCGCATCACCCTGCCGCAGATGATCCGCCACGCCATTCCGGGCTTCACGAACAATTGGCTCGTGATGATCAAGGCGAGCGCGCTCGTCTCGATCATCGGCCTCGATGACATGGTGCATCGGGCTAGCCTTGCGGCTTCCGCCACGCGCCAGCCCTTCACCTTTTATGCGACTGTGGCCGTGCTTTATCTCATGATCACCACGATCTCGATCCTTGGCCTCGGCTGGGTGGAGCGGCGCTATTCCCTTGGCGTGCGGAGGCTCGACCTTCGATGATCGACTGGAATGTGATTGCGCAGACATGGCCGGATTTTCTGGCGGGGCTGAGGATAACCCTCATCCTGCTGTTCATTGCCTGCGCGAGTGGCTTCGTACTCTCGATCCCGCTAGCGGTGCTCCGGGTTTCACCGAAACGGCGCTTTTGGTGGCCGGTGTTTCTCTTCACCTATGTGATGCGCGGCACACCGCTCCTGGTGCAGATGTTCATGGTCTATCACGGGCTCGCGCAATTCGAATTCGTGCGTGAAAGCTTCGCCTGGGTGGCGCTGAAAAATGCCTGGTTCTGCGCCTGGCTCGTCTTCACGCTTAACACCACCGCCTACACGACCGAGATGTTCGCCGGCGCGATCCGCGCCACGCCATCGGGTGAACTGGAGGCCGCGCGCGCCTATGGCATGAGCGAATGCGCGATCTATCGGCGTATTCTCTTGCCAAGCGCCTTGCGTCGCGCCCTGCCGCAATATGGCAATGAGGTAGTGATGATGATGCACGCCACGGCCATCGCTTCCACCGTGACACTCGTCGAAATCACCCGAGTCGCGCGCGACATTTATTACAATCATCTCAGCCCGGTGGAATCCTTCGGTGTCGCCGCCGCGATCTATTTCATTCTCACCTTCTCGATCGCCGGGCTGTTCAAACTTCTGGAGAAACGCATGCTGAAACATTTGCGTCCCACCGCGCAGGGTGTGGCCTGATGCGTGAAATACCATATTTTCTGGGTCAGGCTTCCTTCGGGCAGCGCACGGAGCTGCTGACTCTTAGCTTCGGAGATTCTTCCGGCTTGGGCCCGAAAGCCTATATCCAGGCAGGGCTCCATGCCGGCGAAGTGCCGGGTATGCTCGTCGCGCATCATCTGCGTGAGAGCTTGAAAACGATCGAAGCCGAAGGTCGTATCCGGGGTGAAATCCTCCTTGTCCCCGCTGCAAACCCAATCGGCTTGCCGCAGGTTTTGCTCGGTTCGCATCTCGGGCGGTTTCACCTCGCCGATGGTGTGAATTTCAACCGCGGCTACCCTGCCCTGACCGAAAAAGCGGCCTATTGGCTCGAAGGCAAACTCACGTCTGATCCGGCCCAGAACCTCCCGATGGTTCGTGAAGCCCTACATTCTGCGCTGGATGCAGCCAGTTCCGCTCGGCCCGTGGATGTTTTGAAGAAAATACTTCTGCGTCTCGCGCTGGATGCCGACACAGTTCTCGATCTGCATTGCGATGGCGAGGCTGTGATGCACCTCTACACTGTTCCGAACCAGGCTGAGGCTTTCGCCCCCCTTTCGGCCTGGCTCGATTGCAAGGCCGTGCTGACCGCTGAACTCTCTGGCGATGATCCCTTCGACGAAGCGATCAGCCGCCCCTGGCTGGAATTGCCCGCGCGTTTCCCGAGATTCCCAATTCCGCAAGGCGCAATCGCGACCACCATCGAATTTCGTGGCGAGGCAGATGTGGATCATGATCTGGCTAAACGCGATGCAGAGGCGGTGCTGAAATTCCTGATCCATCGCGGGCATATCGCGGGTGATGCAGGGCCAATCCCTACCCCCACTTGCGAACCGACCCCATTGGCAGGCTCGGAATCGCTCGCGGCACCCATAGCCGGAATGATCGTGTTCCGCCGCAACCTCGGTGAACGGATTGAGGCGGGCGAGGTCGTGGCCGAAATCATTGATCCCGCCACGGGGCAATTCGTCGAAGTCAAAGCAACGACCTCCGGTATTCTATTTGCGCGAGCCGCCGATCGCCTCGCGCAAGCCGGGAAGAAAATCGGCAAGATTGCTGGCCGAACCCCCTTCCGCGCTGGCAAGCTGCTCAGCCCCTGAGGCCCATCATGACCGAAACAACAACTCTATTGCCGATTCTCGAGGCGGACCAGATCCGCAAGCGTTTCGGCGAGACCGAAGTGCTCAAGGGTGTGAGCCTTGCGGCTAAGGCCGGCGATGTCATCGCCATGATCGGAGCTTCGGGCTCGGGCAAGAGCACGTTCCTGCGCTGCCTCAATCTGCTCGAACGCCCGACCGCCGGACGGATCCACCTTGCAGAGGAGGAGCTTCTGCTCAAGCCAGCACCGGATGGCGACCTTATCGCCGCCGACCCGACACAGCTGCGCCGCCTCAGGGCTCGCGTCTCGATGGTGTTCCAGCAGTTCAATCTCTGGGCGCATATGACTGCGCTTGAGAATGTGATTGAGGCTCCGGTGCATGTGCTCGGTTTGACGCGCAAGGAGGCCGTCGAGCGCGCCGAGGCCTATCTCCATCGCGTCGGTGTGGCGCATCGCAAGGATGCCTACCCCGCCTTCCTCTCCGGCGGCGAGCAACAACGCGTCGCTATCGCCCGTGCCCTCGCAATGGAACCGGCAATCATGCTGTTTGATGAACCGACCTCTGCGCTCGACCCCGAACTCGTGGGCGAGGTTCTGCGCGTGATGCGCAGCCTCGCGGAAGAAGGCCGCACCATGATTGTGGTGACGCACGAGATGAGCTTCGCGCGCGACGTTTCCAATCGCCTCGTCTTCCTGCATGGCGGCATGATCGAAGAGGAAGGCGTGGCGCGCGAAGTGATAGCAAACCCGAAAAGCGCACGTCTCCAAGGCTTTCTGGCCAATACGCGGCATTGAATTGGGTGCCACGGTCGCAATCAATTAAATTGCATTTATGCAATATTATTTACGCAATACTCAATATTGAATTGCGGGATAGCAACGCGCATCTGTGACGAGACAGGCTGCCCGGTGCAGTCAATTGACCTCACAGGTGCCCCATGGCGAGCCTTGCCCATTCTCACCCTGCATCCGCCTCGGATGATTCTACGCCACAACACGCGACTCTGGAATCCGAGAGATCGCCAGTTTTCATCCGCGCCGCGACCCTCATCAGCCGCGACGCGGAACGATTGGCCGATTTTTACGTTCACAAACTCGGCTTTGAACGCGTTGCCGGCAATAGCTCAATGATCGAGCTTGGTGCGGGGGGAACGGCATTCCTGCGGCTCGAGAACCATCCCAACGCAACGCCGTTTGATCCAGCAGCCAGTGGCCTGTTTCATATCGCCTATCTGCTGCCGAGCCGCGCCGATCTCGCGCGCTGGTTTCTCTCGGCGCGCGCGGCCGGTGTTGCCTTCGATGGGGCATCGGATCATGCCGTCAGCGAGGCTTTCTACCTCACCGATCCGGATGGCAACGGCATTGAGGTCTATGCCGATCGCAAACGTGAGGAGTGGCCGCGCGATGCAAAGGGCTATGCCATGACGACGGGGCCGATGGCGTTGCGCGAAATGATCGCCCATGTCGAAACTGCCAGCGAAACCGCGCATCTGCCGGCCGCTACTCGCATCGGCCATATTCATCTGCAGATGGGAGATGCCGAACGCGCCGCCCAATTCTGGCAGGAGAATTTCGGCCTTGAGGAAACGCATCGCCGCCCGGGTGTGCGTTTTCTATCCTGGGGCGGCTATCATCATCATGTGGCCATCAACAACTGGCGCAGTCGCGGCTCGGGGCCGCGCGCAGTGGGCTCAGCCGGATTGTCAGCTGTCGAATTCGCGGTGCGAGAAGAGGTTTCCACGACCATGCTCGCAGGCCAATCCTCGCTCGATGTCCGTGAGCCCGGAGGCATCCAACTGAGTTTTCAGCCGGCGCAATCGACCATTTCGGCGCACAGGACTTGCGCTCGGCGCTAAGATCATAGAAGAAGGCGGTAGGTTTTAATCATCATATGAAAGAGCGGAGCCGCCCGCCATGCCTTCGCCTCTCGCAGCTCCCCCTGCCCGCGTTTTCGACATTCTCGCCATCGGTGAACCGATGATGGAATTTGCTGAGGTGACGCGCGCAGGCGAAAAGCTCTATCTGCCGGGCCATGGCGGCGACACCTCAAACGCGATCATTGCCGCGGCGCGCTCGGGCGCGAAGACTGCCTATTTCACGGCCTTGGGGGGCGACGCGTTCGGCGATGATTTCCTGCGCCTTTGGCATCAAGAAGAGGTCGATTGTAGCACCGTGATCCGCCGCGCCGATGCTTCGACCGGCCTCTATTTCATCACCTACGGAGCGGATGGACACCAGTTCAGTTATTGGCGGCAAAGCTCGGCCGCGAGCCGCATCGCGCCCGCTGAAGTGCCCGTAGACCTCGTTGCCCAAGCACGCGTTCTCCATGTCTCCGGCATCAGTCAGGCGATTTCAGTGAGCTGCACCGATGCGGTGTTCGAGGCGATCACATGTGCAAAAAAAGCTGGCACGATCGTGAGTTACGACACCAATCTGCGCCTCAAGCTTTGGCCGATCGAGCGGGCACGTGCGGTCACCCATGCGGCGATGGCGATGGCCGATATCGCGCTGCCCGGCCTCGACGATGCGCAAATCCTTACGGGGCACGAAAGACCCGAGGAGATCTGTGATTTCTATCTCAATCTCGGATGCAAGATCGTGGCCCTCACTTTGGGCAAGAACGGCACGCTCGTCGCGACAGCTGACGTGCGCCAACTGGTGCCGGCATTCCCGGTGGAAGCGGTGGATGCCTCTGGAGCAGGTGATACATTCGACGGTGCGTTCCTCGCCGAATGGCTGCGGATTGGCGATCCCTTTTCGGCCGCGCGCTACGCCAATGCTGCCGCCGCACTCGCCACCCTTGGGCATGGTGCAGTGGCACCGATGCCCAAACGCCAGACGGTTGAAAGCTTCATCGTCTCGCGGAGCTGAAGGCGCTTCCCTCTGAGCCGAGAGGTTGGTATACCACCCCCGTTCAGGCGGGGGAGGCGGAGACTTCATGATCGATCATGTTCGTATTTTCGAGATGAGCCCGCGCGACGGCCTACAGAATGAAGCGCGCCTCATCCCCACGGCAGCGAAGATCACACTGGTTGATCAACTCTCTGAATGCGGGTTTGAGCGCATCGAGGTCACGAGCTTTGTCTCGCCGAAATGGGTGCCGCAAATGGCCGATGCCGCCGAGGTGATGGCTGGCATACGTCGCAAGTCGGGCATCGGCTATGCCGTGCTCACGCCGAATATGAAGGGCTACGAGAGCGCTCGTGCGGCAAAAGCCGACGAAATCGCGATCTTCGCTTCTGCCTCGGAAGGGTTCAGCCAGAAGAACATCAATTGCTCCATTGCTGAAAGCCTCGCTCGGTTCGAACCCGTTGTTGCTGCCGCGAAAATGGATAACATTCCTGTGCGCGGCTATATCTCCTGCGTGATTGATTGCCCCTATGACGGCCTAACACCGTCTGACATGGTCGCCGAGGTCGCGGAAAAGCTCATGGCAATGGGCTGTTACGAGGTGAGCCTCGGGGACACGATCGGAAAAGGCACGCCGGAGCGTGTATCCGTCATGCTCGATGCGGTGCTGAAGGCTGTGCCACCGCAAAAACTCGCCGGGCATTTTCATGATACCGGCGGCCGCGCGCTTGAAAACATCGCCATAAGCCTGGAGAAGGGCTTGCGCGTTTTCGATGCATCCGTCGGCAATCTCGGGGGCTGCCCCTATGCCCCCGGTGCGAAGGGCAATGTGGATACCGTCGCGGTTGCGCACATGCTCAAGGCAATGGGATACGAGACCGGGCTTGACCTCGCCCGGTTGGAACAGGTCGCGACCTTCGCGCGATCCTTGCGAGGATGATACCCATGAGCTTCGAAACGCTTCGCCTCACCTGGGATGATCGCGGCATCGCGACGCTTGCGCTCAACAATCCCGAGAAGCACAACGCGCTTTCGGCGAAAATGATCGCCGAGCTCACGAGCGTGACGGCGCGGCTCAATGCCGATTCCGCGATCCGCGCGGTTGTTCTCACCGGTGAGGGCCAAAGCTTCTGTGCCGGCGGCGATCTCGGCTGGATGCGCGAGCAGATGAGTGCCGATCGCATCACACGCATGGCAGAGGCGCGCAAGCTCGCGGAAATGCTCTATGCGCTCAACACGTTAGAAAAACCGCTCATCGGCCGGATCCAGGGCAATGCGTTTGGTGGCGGCGTGGGGCTTATCTCAGTGTGCGACATCGCGATCGCTTCGGAGGGCACCAAACTCGGCCTCACGGAAACCCGCCTGGGGCTCATACCAGCGACGATCTCGCCCTACGTGCTGGCCCGCATGGGTGAGGGTCGCGCAAGGCGCGTCTTCATGTCGGCGCGCTTGTTTGATGCAAACGAGGCTGTGGAGTTGGGTCTGATTGCGCGCGTCGTCCCTGCGGCCCTCCTCGATGCTGCGATCGAGGCGGAAGCGAAACCCTATCTTTCAGCCGCGCCGGGAGCGGTCGCGGCTTCGAAGGCGTTAGCGCGCTCGATGGGGCCACGCATCGATGCGGAAGTCATCGACGATACCATCCGCCGGCTCGCGGACACCTGGGAACAGCCGGAAGCAATCGAGGGAGTTTCCGCCTTCTTTGAAAAACGCAAAGCGAGTTGGATGATCTGAAATCAGTCGTCGGATTTCTGCGCCGGTGATTTCGTCAAGCTCTTACGTCCCGTCAGCTTGCGCAGAGCTTCAAACCCGCGCAGCTTTCGCCGCAGATAGGATTTTGCCGCATAAGGCAGGCCCTTGGCGGAAAGCGGCAAGTCGATATCGACCAAAGGAAAGGGTTTGCCGCCAAAGCGCTTTTTGTAATCATATTCGCCGAGGCCAAAATCAAACACTCGCACGCCGTTTTCATGCACGTGGCGGATCATCTGTTCCGTAACCAGCAAGCCCGGGCTCATCGGTGCCCAGGGGCCAAAAATGTTGGCGACACGTAGATAGGTCACGCGATTTCCGGTGCGCACTGCATAGTTCAATGCCACGATTTCGTTCTCTGCAAACAGTCCGGCCATGATCACCTCGCCGCTGGCGATGCCGGTTTCGGCAAGCATGCGATAGAATTGCGAGAAGCTTGCGCTGGCGATCTGTGTGTCCCTTTTCTGGTTTGCTAGACGTTCCGATTGCATCCGATCGAGATGTTCTAGCCACTCCAGGGCTTCAGCTGCGCTACTGGCCATTGCGATCCGTGCGCCGGGATGGCGCAAGAAACGGCGGCGAGCCTTACCCAGGTTTTCACGCATGCGCGACGGTAGACCTACGAAGTATTCTTCCCAACTCTCCGGGAGAACAACTTTCCAGCCACAATGGCGATTGGGTGTCGCGAGCGGATGCTCGATAAGCGGGTTTTTGCACCCGTCGATCTCGGCTTTCAGCCCTTCGAAGCGCAAAAGATCAGCGGCAGGCAACACGCTTTTCAACTGGGTCCAGACAGCCTTCGGTTGAAGTGATGGGTTCCCAGCAGCACGAGGAGAGAAAACCGGTCCGAGATAGTCACTCACACCGCAATCCGGCATCTCGATCACCCGCAGCGCGCCATCCTGGCGCAGCACAAGCGGCAGCCCCATCAGCGGCCCGCCTGCGCCGTCGCGGAATGTCACCCAATAGGCTGCGATGACGTTCTTGTTGGTCATCGCGCTGAACCAGGTCGAGAGCCAATGCGCGCTCTGGAAAACGAGATGCGCGCCCTCACCGATCAGTGCAGAAAAATCGGAATCTGCTGAAATCTCAACTATCTCAGTCGAAAGTGCGCCAGATGGAACGGATCTGCGCGCGGCTTTGACAAGCGAAATCCCTGCGTTTTCTTTGGCTTGTATTGCCATTGCCGAAACCTCGATCCCTTCTTGCGAGCCAGGCGCGCATTTGACACTTCAAAAGATCAAATTTCGACAAAAGCTTCGCGAAATTGGTGAGTTAGCTTGTTATCGCATCAGCTTATGGTGAACGGTTCGTAAAGAATCATCTGCAAGGATAATCCCGATTCGGATCGGTTGATCGTCGCGCGCGCTCGAGCACCGGCTAGCCTTGGATTTGCAGCAGAATGACGCGAAAATCGGCCCCCTCTTCCAGAATTCGGCGCTTCCAGCGGTCCGACAACCAGCCCATAAACCAGGCTGAAGCGACGCTTGAGCCAGTTCCGGCAGACGCGATTCCACGCGAAGCAGCTCCAGATTTCACTTCACATCAGCGGTCTGGCTCTCGACCACGTGGCGAAGCCGATGCGCCAATTGGCCTTTCGGAATTCGGCGATATTCTACGCCGCCGCTGGAAAACCATCGCGGCAACGACCGCGATTGTCACCACGCTCGGTGTTGCCTTCGCCTTTTTGGCAAAGCCACAATTTCTGGCGACAACATCGATTTTCGTTGATCCGCGCAACCGGGCGAGCTTCCAGATTGAGGGAACGGGGACAGGCGGAGGTTATGACCCCAATCTCGTCGACAGCCAGATCGTACTGATTGAATCAAATACGGTTCTTCGGCGGGTGGTCGCAGCCGAGAAGCTCCTGAACGATGCCGAATTCACGAAAGGGCCCGGCAATGCCGAGTTCAACGTGATGCGCAACCTCAAGGAAGCAGTGAAGGTGAAGCGGCCCGATCGCACCTATGTGGTCGAGGTGCAGGTTCGCACGCAATCGGGCGAGAAATCGGCACGCATCGCCAATGCCATTGTCGCCGCCTATCTCAGTGACGGCCGGGACTCAAAATCCGAAACCGCCGATCGCGAGCAGACCTGGCTCGACCGGCATCTGAAAAACCTTCAGGACCGCCTCAAGGACGCTGAGGCGCGGGTCGAGGCCTATAAGGTTGAGAACAAGATTCTCGGCGTCGGTTCAGAAGGCTTGCTTGTGGGCGAGCAGCAATTGAGTGAACTCAATCGTGGCATCGTCGAGGCCCAACGCCGGGCGGCTGAGGCGAAATCGGTGATGGATCAGGTCGATCAACTCCGCCGCTCCGGCAAAATGCCTGACGCAACCAATGATGCCCTGAAATCCGGTGTGATCGAGCGCCTGCGCACACAGCTTTCGGAAGTTTTGCGCCTGGAAGCCAATGCCAGATCAACGCTCGGTCCGTTGCACCCCGCAGCGGCTGAAATTCGCGAGCAGGTCAGCGAGACGCGCCGCCAGATCAACGAGGAACTCAACCGGATCGCCGAGGGTGCGCGCTCGGCCTTCAGCGTGGCGCGCGCGAATGTGATGGCCCTTGAACGCCAGCTCGATGGGCTGAAACGCGATGCCAACAGCACCAACCAGACCCTTTTGCGCTTGCGCGAGCTGGAACGCGCTGTCGAAGCGCAGAAAACGGTCTATGAGAAATTCTTGCGTGATAAGGAACAGATTGCGCGGCTCACGGTCGATACGCCGGCTGGACGCGTCATCGCTCCCGCAATCATACCGCAAACCCGTTCTTTCCCGAACCGACCCCTCATCGCGGCCCTTGCCTTCGTAGGCGGGTTATTTGCCGGCGTTGGTCTGGCACTGGCACTCGAAACTTTAAGCCGAGCACGCGGCGGCCATCGCCCGGTGACGCCAAACGGCTGGGGCGGGCTTATGCGGCCCGGAGGCGGCGCCCCCTCGCCGACGGGACCTGCCGCTCCTCTCGCATCAGCAATGCTGCCCACACGCGCAACACAACCCTACCGCTTCAGCCCAGGCAATCGATTGGCCAATTCGAATTCAGTCGCAAGCAGACCAAGCGGAAACGCCGCTTACGGACAAGAGGTGCGACAACTTGCGCATGATATCGGGACCCATCTCGCGCATGGACCAGCCCCCACATTGCTCATTTCTGGCCTTACAGCCGGCAACGGTCAGCCAGAGCTGACAGGACAACTCGGACAATCGCTCGCTGATCTCGGATGGAAAGTGCTGCTGATCGACGGAACCGGGGGGCGGAACGGCCTTTCGACTTTGCTGGCGACAAAAGGACCTGTCAAAATCCAAGTCGGCAACCGGAGCGATTTCGCGCTCGAGATTACAGATGGTCTCTTCCTCGTGCCTTTCGGTGGCGTTCCCAAGCGTGTGCGCCAGAAGCAAATGCCGGACGTCGGGGATTGCGACATCGTCCTGATCGATGGGCCGGCCGTTGGAACTGCGGCGCTCGAACGTCTCGATCTCGACCATCGCGTTGATGGGGTCATCGCTGTGTTGCCGGAAGGTCCTGACAGCGTTTCCGCAGCCATGGACATGCTGGATCGCCGTTTTGGGAGCGCGTTGATGGGGGTTGTGAGGCGAGCGGCATGACGCGGCGCCAAACTTCCAGCACCCCGGTTATGGATAGCCTCATAGCCGGTCTGGCGCTACTGATTCTCGGTCTCCTGCTCACGGTCTCACCCATGGCGCTCAACGCGCTCGGCTGGAACTACGACGGCGTGGGCGGTGCCGGCCCCACGCGTTTCCACCCCTCGACCTATCTCGCGATCCTCCTGTTCCTGTTGATTGCGCTGCGCGACGGCAATCCCGTTGCCAGCATCCTTGCGGCCTTCGGCCGAGACTTGCGCTTGGCGCTTTTCGCGATGGTCTGGGCCGTTGTTTTTGCGCATGGTGTGGTCAATCAGGATCTGCCAGCAGCGGCGCTGATTGATACGTTTCTCATGCCCTTGGTGATGTTGCTGAGTTTTCAGCGCCTGAGCGAGAACACCAAGCGGCGCATGGAAATCCTGATGCACCTGGCGTTGGCGGCGAATGCTTTGCTCGGCCTGGGAGAATTCATCTCGGGCCTGCGCCTGACACCCTATATTGCCGGTGGCGTGTTGATCACCGATGACTGGCGCTCGACCGCTCTGTTGGGCCATCCGCTTGGCAATGCGCTGTTGACCGGTTGCTACATCATGATGCTGCTGATGGGTGGAGGAAAATGGCTCGAGGGACGCTGGCGCTACGCCATGCTGGTCTTGCAATTCGGCGCGATGGTGGCCTTCGGTGGTCGCGCTTCCCTCGTTCTGCTCATTCTGTTTGCGGCCATCGTTCTCGCACTTGGAGTCTTTCGATTTCTGGCGGGCGGGCGAATGCAACTGAAGCATGTCGCCACGATCGGTCTTTTGTTTCCGTTGCTGTTCGGCGGATTGGGTGCGCTCTACGAACTCGGATTTTTCGATAAGTTCATCCTGCGTTTCGTTGAGGACAAGGGCAGTGCCGAAGCTCGCATTGTGATGTTTGAACTCTTCCGTGGTTTCACCTGGACCGAGCTTCTTTTGGGACCACAACAGGTCAACCTCAACTATTATGTCCATGTTCATAAACTGGAATTCGGCATCGAGAGCGTCTGGATCGCCTTTAGCCTCTATTACGGCATTCTCCCGGCCATCCTGTTTTTCACCGGGCTCTTGTTCTATTTGTTCGGACTTTTGGCGCATTGCCAAAAGCGCGGATGGTTCGTGATCGGATATTTTTTCCTGATCAACTCGACCTTCCTCGGCATAGCCGGCAAAACGATCAATTTCACGACTCTGAGCCTGATGTTGTTGCTCATGCTGCCCGCCATTTCGCCAAGGGTGTCGCAACCACATTCGGCTCATCCTCGCGCAGCTTACGCGCGTGAGGCCTATCCATGTTGATCCGTCACACCCTCGGCTATTTGCCCGCCCAGCTTTTGAGCCCGCTGACGCAATTTGCGACGGCGATCATTCTCACGCATTTCCTCGGAACCTC